>NZ_JAKUXK010000019.1:0-5266 GCF_026782865.1 Streptococcus mitis | reverse complement strand
AGCTAAGCGACTTCCATATCTCACAGGGGGCAACCCCCAACTACTTCCGGCGTTCTAGGGCTTAACTTCTGTGTTCGGCATGGGTACAGGTGTATCTCCTAGGCTATCGTCACTTAACTCTGAGTAATACCTACTCAAAATTGAATATCTATTCAAATCAAGAAAACCGTTCGCTTTCATATTCTCAGTTACTTTGGATAAGTCCTCGAGCTATTAGTATTAGTCCGCTACATGTGTCGCCACACTTCCACTTCTAACCTATCTACCTGATCATCTCTCAGGGCTCTTACTGATATAAAATCATGGGAAATCTCATCTTGAGGTGGGTTTCACACTTAGATGCTTTCAGCGTTTATCCCTTCCCTACATAGCTACCCAGCGATGCCTTTGGCAAGACAACTGGTACACCAGCGGTAAGTCCACTCTGGTCCTCTCGTACTAGGAGCAGATCCTCTCAAATTTCCTACGCCCGCGACGGATAGGGACCGAACTGTCTCACGACGTTCTGAACCCAGCTCGCGTGCCGCTTTAATGGGCGAACAGCCCAACCCTTGGGACCGACTACAGCCCCAGGATGCGACGAGCCGACATCGAGGTGCCAAACCTCCCCGTCGATGTGAACTCTTGGGGGAGATAAGCCTGTTATCCCCAGGGTAGCTTTTATCCGTTGAGCGATGGCCCTTCCATACGGAACCACCGGATCACTAAGCCCGACTTTCGTCCCTGCTCGAGTTGTAGCTCTCGCAGTCAAGCTCCCTTATACCTTTACACTCTGCGAATGATTTCCAACCATTCTGAGGGAACCTTTGGGCGCCTCCGTTACCTTTTAGGAGGCGACCGCCCCAGTCAAACTGCCCGTCAGACACTGTCTCCGATAGGGATCACCTATCCGGGTTAGAGTGGCCATAACACAAGGGTAGTATCCCAACAACGTCTCCTTCGAAACTGGCGTCCCGATCTCATAGACTCCTACCTATCCTGTACATGTGGTACAGACACTCAATATCAAACTGCAGTAAAGCTCCATGGGGTCTTTCCGTCCTGTCGCGGGTAACCTGCATCTTCACAGGTACTAAAATTTCACCGAGTCTCTCGTTGAGACAGTGCCCAAATCATTACGCCTTTCGTGCGGGTCGGAACTTACCCGACAAGGAATTTCGCTACCTTAGGACCGTTATAGTTACGGCCGCCGTTTACTGGGGCTTCAATTCATACCTTCGCTTACGCTAAGCACTCCTCTTAACCTTCCAGCACCGGGCAGGCGTCACCCCCTATACATCATCTTACGATTTAGCAGAGAGCTGTGTTTTTGATAAACAGTTGCTTGGGCCTATTCACTGCGGCTGACTTAAAGTCAGCACCCCTTCTCCCGAAGTTACGGGGTCATTTTGCCGAGTTCCTTAACGAGAGTTCTCTCGCTCACCTGAGGCTACTCGCCTCGACTACCTGTGTCGGTTTGCGGTACGGGTAGAGTATGTTTAAACGCTAGAAGCTTTTCTTGGCAGTGTGACGTCACTAACTTCGCTACTAAACTTCGCTCCCCATCACAGCTCAATGTTATAGATATAAGCATTTGACTCATATCACACCTCACTGCTTAGACAGACACTTCCAATCGTCTGCTTTAGTTAGCCTACTGCGTCCCTCCATCACTACATACTCTAGTACAGGAATATCAACCTGTTGTCCATCGGATACACCTTTCGGTCTCTCCTTAGGTCCCGACTAACCCAGGGCGGACGAGCCTTCCCCTGGAAACCTTAGTCTTACGGTGGACAGGATTCTCACCTGTCTTTCGCTACTCATACCGGCATTCTCACTTCTATGCGTTCCAGCACTCCTCACGGTACACCTTCATCACACATAGAACGCTCTCCTACCATACCTATAAAGGTATCCACAGCTTCGGTAAATTGTTTTAGCCCCGGTACATTTTCGGCGCAGGGTCACTCGACTAGTGAGCTATTACGCACTCTTTGAATGAATAGCTGCTTCTAAGCTAACATCCTAGTTGTCTGTGCAACCCCACATCCTTTTCCACTTAACAATTATTTTGGGACCTTAGCTGGTGGTCTGGGCTGTTTCCCTTTCGACTACGGATCTTAGCACTCGCAGTCTGACTGCCGACCATAATTCATTGGCATTCGGAGTTTATCTGAGATTGGTAATCCGGGATGGACCCCTCACCCAAACAGTGCTCTACCTCCAAGAATCTCTAATGTCGACGCTAGCCCTAAAGCTATTTCGGAGAGAACCAGCTATCTCCAAGTTCGTTTGGAATTTCTCCGCTACCCACAAGTCATCCAAGCACTTTTCAACGTGCCCTGGTTCGGTCCTCCAGTGCGTCTTACCGCACCTTCAACCTGCTCATGGGTAGGTCACATGGTTTCGGGTCTACGTCATGATACTAAGGCGCCCTATTCAGACTCGGTTTCCCTACGGCTCCGTCTCTTCAACTTAACCTCGCATCATAACGTAACTCGCCGGTTCATTCTACAAAAGGCACGCTCTCACCCATTAACGGGCTCGAACTTGTTGTAGGCACACGGTTTCAGGTTCTATTTCACTCCCCTCCCGGGGTGCTTTTCACCTTTCCCTCACGGTACTGGTTCACTATCGGTCACTAGGGAGTATTTAGGGTTGGGAGATGGTCCTCCCAGATTCCGACGGGATTTCACGTGTCCCGCCGTACTCAGGATACTGCTAGGTACAAAGACTATTTTAAATACGAGGCTATTACTCTCTTTGGCTGATCTTCCCAAATCATTCTTCTATAATCTTTGAGTCCACATTGCAGTCCTACAACCCCGAAGAGTAAACTCTTCGGTTTGCCCTCCTGCCGTTTCGCTCGCCGCTACTAAGGCAATCGCTTTTGCTTTCTCTTCCTGCAGCTACTTAGATGTTTCAGTTCACTGCGTCTTCCTCCTCACATCCTTAACAGATGCGGGTAACAGGTAGTACCTGTTGGGTTCCCCCATTCGGAAATCCCTGGATCATCGCTCACTTACAGCTACCCAAGGCATATCGTCGTTTGTCACGTCCTTCTTCGGCTCCTAGTGCCAAGGCATCCACCGTGCGCCCTTATTAACTTAACCTTATTTTTTGACCTTTCAGTCATAAACTCTTATTAATACTACAGCGTTTTCGGTTTATTTTCTTGTTACTATTTGATATAGATATTCAATTTTCAATGTGCATTACTTGGTGATCTCTCACCAATGGAGCCTAGCGGGATCGAACCGCTGACCTCCTGCGTGCAAAGCAGGCGCTCTCCCAGCTGAGCTAAGGCCCCACAAGACCTCTCAAGACTAAACAAGACCAATGCGCAGTTCCTTATCCTTAGAAAGGAGGTGATCCAGCCGCACCTTCCGATACGGCTACCTTGTTACGACTTCACCCCAATCATCTATCCCACCTTAGGCGGCTGGCTCCTTACGGTTACCTCACCGACTTCGGGTGTTACAAACTCTCGTGGTGTGACGGGCGGTGTGTACAAGGCCCGGGAACGTATTCACCGCGGCGTGCTGATCCGCGATTACTAGCGATTCCGACTTCATGTAGGCGAGTTGCAGCCTACAATCCGAACTGAGACTGGCTTTAAGAGATTAGCTTGCCGTCACCGGCTTGCGACTCGTTGTACCAGCCATTGTAGCACGTGTGTAGCCCAGGTCATAAGGGGCATGATGATTTGACGTCATCCCCACCTTCCTCCGGTTTATTACCGGCAGTCTCGCTAGAGTGCCCAACTAAATGATGGCAACTAACAATAGGGGTTGCGCTCGTTGCGGGACTTAACCCAACATCTCACGACACGAGCTGACGACAACCATGCACCACCTGTCACCTCTGTCCCGAAGGAAAACTCTATCTCTAGAGCGGTCAGAGGGATGTCAAGACCTGGTAAGGTTCTTCGCGTTGCTTCGAATTAAACCACATGCTCCACCGCTTGTGCGGGCCCCCGTCAATTCCTTTGAGTTTCAACCTTGCGGTCGTACTCCCCAGGCGGAGTGCTTAATGCGTTAGCTACGGCACTAAACCCCGGAAAGGGTCTAACACCTAGCACTCATCGTTTACGGCGTGGACTACCAGGGTATCTAATCCTGTTTGCTCCCCACGCTTTCGAGCCTCAGCGTCAGTTACAAGCCAGAGAGCCGCTTTCGCCACCGGTGTTCCTCCATATATCTACGCATTTCACCGCTACACATGGAATTCCACTCTCCCCTCTTGCACTCAAGTTAAACAGTTTCCAAAGCGTACTATGGTTAAGCCACAGCCTTTAACTTCAGACTTATCTAACCGCCTGCGCTCGCTTTACGCCCAATAAATCCGGACAACGCTCGGGACCTACGTATTACCGCGGCTGCTGGCACGTAGTTAGCCGTCCCTTTCTGGTAAGATACCGTCACAGTGTGAACTTTCCACTCTCACACTCGTTCTTCTCTTACAACAGAGCTTTACGATCCGAAAACCTTCTTCACTCACGCGGCGTTGCTCGGTCAGACTTCCGTCCATTGCCGAAGATTCCCTACTGCTGCCTCCCGTAGGAGTCTGGGCCGTGTCTCAGTCCCAGTGTGGCCGATCACCCTCTCAGGTCGGCTATGTATCGTCGCCTTGGTGAGCCGTTACCCCACCAACTAGCTAATACAACGCAGGTCCATCTGGTAGTGATGCAATTGCACCTTTTAAGTAAATGTCATGCAACATCTACTCTTATGCGGTATTAGCTATCGTTTCCAATAGTTATCCCCCGCTACCAGGCAGGTTACCTACGCGTTACTCACCCGTTCGCAACTCATCCAGAAGAGCAAGCTCCTCCTTCAGCGTTCTACTTGCATGTATTAGGCACGCCGCCAGCGTTCGTCCTGAGCCAGGATCAAACTCTCATTAAAAGTTTGAGTTCTCACTCATTTCTGTCACTGACAGATTTATTGTTTTTTCATTGTTCAGTACTACAACAGTTGTTGTAGTGCCCTGCACATTGGTTCGTCTTGTTCAGTTTTCAAAGGTCTTTCTCACTCGCTTCTCTCAAGTGACAACTATATTAGTATATCACAGTCGCTTTCGCTTGTCAACACTTTCTTGAAACTTTTTTAAACTTTTTTCATCAAGTGTTCCAACCACAACATACCATAGTCCGTACGGGATTCGAACCCGTGTTACCGCCGTGAAAAGGCGGTGTCTTAACCCCTTGACCAACGGACCTGAGTTGTTATTTTCAACTCTTACTATTATACCCACTTTTCTAACTTTGTCAACACCTTTTTTA
>NZ_JAKUXK010000018.1:0-8499 GCF_026782865.1 Streptococcus mitis | reverse complement strand
ATGCAGGGGATACCCATACGAAATCCTATAATCTCATCCGAGATACGCTTTTCATGGGGAATGACAAGCTGTATCATGATGTTGGGAATGTCTTTGTGACAGCGAGTGCCATCATGATTCCCATAGGGCAGACTCAGAGCGTTGTCAAGGGCTTGACCCAGTTTGCGATAGGGGAAGCAGGCGCCTATACAGCGGGTCAGGTTGCCTATCATGGGACTAAGCTCCTAGGTGGTAGTGAGGAAGACGCTCAAACCGCAAACTTTATCGGGAATATCGTAGGAGGTTATGCGGCCTCCTCTGCAGCCAGCAAGTTTAGTCTCAATAAGGTGAAAGTAGATGTACCAAGCGCTAAACCATCTCATCTGGATGTCCCACTTCAAGGCAAGCAAATAGCCAAGCTGGAACCAGCTAATGTACGTTTGAGTAGTAGGTCAGACCTGCATCTGAAAGCCAGCCCAGCTGATGAGACCCTGGCTAAGCTGAAAACCCATCCAACAGTTAGTGCTGACTTGCCGAAGATGAAGCAAATTAGGGCTGATTATAATGATTATGTCGTTCAAAAGACGAGAGTGGGAGAAAAACCACTCTCTATGTCAGATTGGAAGTTGAAAAATAATGTATTTGAACAAAATTTTGCTAACTACAGAGAGTTTTCAACTACAAAGATTGATGACTTCAAGACAAATTTCAAAGATGTCGAGACTAGGATAACTGTTGAGACACGTAATGCAGCAGATGAAATTCAACGTATCCAATTAAAAGCAGTCGGTGTAGATGAAACTGGAAAAATTCGCATTCAAGATTATACAACTGCAAAAGATGGTTTGTCCATTAAACGTCAAGATATTCTGGAAAATCTATCAAAACATGGCGGTACTATCGTAGGTGAAGGAAAAGGTCGCTTTACAGGTGGCACTAAAATTGAACCAGGAACTCGAATTGATGTGATTTCCAAACAAACAGACAGTTTTACAATTGATAAAGTATCAAGCTTTGACAAGGTGACGCAGTATACCAGTGAATTATACAAAACTGACTTAAGTTTAGAAGAAAAAGTTCAAAAACTTCAAAAGTATTTTACTGAGCTTGATGATAAAGTAGATATCAATGTTCCTTCTGATGCACAATATGTTAAATCAATTGAAGATGGTTGGATTTCATATGATTGGCCAGAAAGATTAGGATTTAAAAAAGGAACTGTACGTCCTATAACGAGAACTTCTGGTTTACCAGAGCGATGGGACCGGTTTGGACATATGGGAGGAGGTAACTTCTCGGATATTCCTAGCGAAGGACCATATACGTACAGTCAACGTTCAATTCCATATGTTGAAAATCTTAAAGCTTACCATAACGGTAACTTTAAAACCGATAGTTATTTTGATAAAATTGATGCTATCAGTGAAGGTGATATCAAGACTTTTAATAGGATTTTGAGAGAAGAAGGAATTGAAGGGGTGTCACAAGACCAATTTTTAGAGCTGTCGGATAAGTATCGAAAATATATATCCGATACATCTACTTCTTTGAGTATGTCTAGTGATGATATTAAGTATGGTGTTCATGGGAAAGCGGCAGAATGGGGTGATATGTCAGGTGGCGCTGAACAGATTGTAACACCTTTTGGAGGAATTGATATGCTGAATATGGGGATGATGGAGGAATTTAAATGACGAAACAAGAACTAGTAAATTTCGTTAATAAACACAGAGATAAGATAGGGATATTTCATATTGCGTTTGATGAACGATTTGAAGGTCAATTTACCTTGGGATACTATTACGATGAGAAATCTAGTCAATATAAAGTATATGAGGTTAATGAGCGCCAAGATATCTGGATAAGAGACGAATTTAAAAATGAAAGTGATGCAATAAATCGACTTTATCGTTTGATAAAAACAAAATTTTGGATAAAAGAAACTCCAATTCAGTTAGATGTTTCAGAAATTGATGCAATCGGAGCGAGTGATACAGACTTGGAACTTTTATTAATAGATGGCAATCTTTGGCTTCCAGATACCGAAGAAGAGCATCTCTTGAAACTTCAAGAAAAACTCAACAACTACATCTACTTCCTCGAAAGCAAGCAATATGTGGAGAGATATGGCGATAGCTTTGATAAAAAAGTCATCCATATCACCTTCCAATATTCTCCATCTGATAATGGACTAGCTTTTCTTGCAGCAGTTCAGAAGGTATTACAACCGACGGATATGAGCTTGAAGGTAGAATTACCGGAGTAATAAAGGGAGCGAAAGACGCTCTCTTTTTGTGGTATAATGAAGAAGGATTGAACCTATATCAAAAACAATTTAATGAACTCCACCAGCTGGTGACGAGCTATACGTCCTTATTGGGAACAGACATCGTACAGGAAAAGAGTTGGCCCGTACAGATACTGTATTGGGACAAACAATGTTTTCTGGCTTGCAGTAGGGAGGTTCTATGAGTTACAAGATAAAATTTGATGATATTACCTCTGTTCAAGTGGAAAGTCAAAAGACGATGAATGCTTGGGAAGAGGCCATCGCTAGTCTAAATAAGGCTATGAGCGACTTCATCAACAATCAAAATCTCCAAGGTCAGGCCGTCTCGAGTATGCGCAGTTACCTAGTAGAGGTACACGGGACTCTTCTTCAAACTCTGGTTAACCTGATGAATGACTACTCAACTAATCTCCTACTGTACAAGGATGGCTACTACCAGATTGATTCAAGCAATCATGCAAAGTTACCGGGTCAGATGTTTACAACCCTTCATAGTGATTTAAAGAGTTCACGTGATAATCTAAAGAGCGAGATTGAGCTCTTGAACACAGCCAAGGACAAGATTTCAGACTTGGTGAGCTATTCAGGAAGCAGTCATACCAGTACGGTCATGAACTATAACTTTCTCATGAATCAGGTCAAGAACTTGGACAACTCGATCATCCAGTATGAAAGTAATCATGCGAGTCAGGATTTGGTTGCCTTTAAGGAACTCTTGTCTGCGACTAAGGCCTTGATCGCAGAACATGCAGGGAAGACACGGACTGTAGGGACTTATCAGTCGGGTGATTTCGCCAAACTCCAGTCTGTCCAACGCTTTGCGATGGCCTACCAACAGGCGAGCAAGCAGATGGAGAGTCGCGTTGAGCGCGTGGAGGCTGCCCAGGAGAGGGACAAAGCTCGTTTTGAGGCCTTGGCTGCGGAGGATCGAGCCAAGAACGGTTGGAAAGACCTGGCAATTGGTGTGATGACCGTTGCGTTTAGTATTCTTGCGATTGTAGGAAGCATGGGTTTTGCGACACCCTTGGTTGTTGGGGCTGGCTTAACCGCAGGACTGGGGTCGTTTGCTTATGGGGCGTCTAATGCAGCGGAAGGGATTCATAACATCCAACTTGGAAATGCAGGGGATACCCATACGAAATCCTATAATCTCATCCGAGATACGCTTTTCATGGGGAATGATAAGCTGTATCATGATGTTGGGAATGTCTTTGTGACGGCGAGTGCCATTATGATTCCCATAGGGCAGACTCAGAGCGCTGTCAAGGGCTTGACCCAGTTTGCGATAGGGGAAGCCGGTGCCTATACAGCAGGTCAGGTTGCCTATCATGGGACTAAGCTCCTAGGTGGAAGTGAGGAAGACGCTCAAACCGCAAACTTTATCGGGAATATCGTAGGAGGTTATGCGGTCTCCTCAGCAGCCAGCAAGTTTAGTCTCAATAAGGTGAAAGTAGAGGTCGAAGCACCGAAGTATAACCGCGAGCAGATTCTGAAGAATCTGAAAGAAAGTAAACTTGCGAGGGAATCCAGTAACTTTGACCAGTATCTGGCGAAGGAGAAACTCCAACGGAGCTTAAACAAATCCCCATTAGTTAGTCGGGAACTTCCGAGGGTGAAGGGGGTGCACGATGTCGAAGCACCGAAGTATAACCGCGAACAGATTCTGAAGAATCTGGAAGAAAGCAAACTTGCGAGGGAATCCAGTAACTTTGACCAGTATCTGGCGAAGGAGAAACTCCAACTAGGCTTAAACAAATCCCCATTAGTTAGTCGGGAACTTCCGAGGGTGAAGGGAACAGCGAATCCATCACCAAGTCAATCAACAACTCGAGAAATCATTGACCAAAAATTAAAAGAGTATGGTGTTTCTTGGGATGAGTTTAATAGGCTAAGGAATACACGTATCACTGAAATGTCTCAATATGAGTGTGATATGATGATTGATATTCGTAAATCAATACCAAATCCAACGGAACAAACTGTTTTACAGAAGATTATTCCTGTTAAAGATGCAGATAATTATTTTGGTTCTAAAGGATGGGGTGTTGGTGGATTCATATCAAAAAGAGGAGATGTGGTTGATATTAAAACCATTGAAGATGCAGTGAATGGCTTGCGCCTTGATTATGAAAATTCTCCATTTGTTGAAACTATGATTGATGCAAATGGCAATAGGGTTGCAGTACGTGATCAGAATGGTAATTTGAAACTAAAAACAGATGCATTTGTCAGAATTGAATTTCGAACACACGACACTGATTATATAGATATTCCGATAGGTAATAGAGATGGTACAAAACTAGAGGCTGATCCAGCATCGGGTAATGGATTCATTAAGTCTGATGAATATTTGATTCCGGAGTATAAAATAGTTAAGCCAGACACCAAATTTCCTTCAGTCAAACTAACTGATGGGTCAAAAATGTATCTGAATGTTGGAGGAGAGGAAGTATTAGTAGGAGTTGTGAAAAATGGTAAAATGTATTACGTGGAGGAATGATGGATAAATTATACATAGTGGTTGATGGAATTGAACATCAATACTTTGATTGTGATAGTACAGGATATTATTTGATTTCCTATGATCCTTTATCAGAGAATAATGGTTATAAATTATTTGATTCAGAGTTGAAACAATATAGAAAATATTTGACAGATAAACAGGTTGAAAAAAAATATAAAATTATAGATTATATTTGGTTTAATGAACAAAAATGGGATATTTTTCAACGAAGTGATGATAATTTAGATAAACCCAATTCATGGGTAACGATTGTTTCCGACGATATAGAATTTTTAAATAGAAATGGATTATGGAAGGAGGAGAATTTAGTTGAAAGTAGGTATGGACATTTGTATTACTGTTCTTTACCAATCGAGGCAGAAAAGTTTTCTCTAATTCGAACTAGAAAAAATCTCCCTATATAGTTAAGATAGTAAGAAAGTAGTTTATGATGAAATCAGTTAATTTTACAATAAAAAGCAACCAATCACTAAGAATTGGTGAGGTGCTTCAAGCAGAACTTTTTGAATGTTACAGCGTTTCCGCTAAGGATGCAGGATTAAAGCCATCTGCGGACTCTCTTATTTCGGATTTCCATTCTGTTCAGTTTGGGGTCAAAGAGAAGTCTAGTCTAGGATTCCGTCTATCCTTTGATGGTCAAGCCTATCAGGTATCTGTTCCAGATTTGGCGACTGCTTCTGACTGGACTGGAGCCTTGATGTTCTTGAAAACATTGCTGGTTCTCTTAGATGTAAGTGTGTGTGAACATGATGGAGTGGACTATGATAAAGATTCCATTCTTGATTTTCATTTCACGGATATTTTCTTATCAGCTCTTTCAGAATTGACCAAGGAAGTAAAAGTTCATCCCATCGTGGAAATTATGGGAGTAAAACGTCCTATTTACATCAATGAACTCTACCTAGGGCAGATTATCCATGTGCCGGATGATCAACTCTTAAATAGCTATGACCAGCGTTTGCGCTTTACCCAACAGCTAAATGCTTATTACTCTGAGCAACAAGTTTTTAAAATAGAGCAAAATGGAGAGGATATCATTATCCCTATCAATTATCTAAATAGTGAAGGACGAACAATCTTACCATCTCAACCAGAGCTAGAGCCTCAATATTTACAAGAGTATCGAGGAAGTAAGGTTGCAGTTGCACGACTGTTTATCATGACAGCCGATGGCGAAAAACTAGCCGAACTTCCTTATCGGGAATTCTTAGAGTCGTTGACTGAGGGAATCTATATGCTAGATGCCAAGTATGTTCTTGTGGACCCAATTTCTCCTGAAATGTTGCAGAAGTTATCACAAAAATAACATTCTAAGAAACTTATTAGTCTGTTCAAGATTGAAAAGTTTACCATCTGATATTTTTTTCAGGTGGTTTTCTTTTTCCTTAAGTTCCCCATTTTATTTTTTCTGTATTTATTTTATGCTATAATAAGACAAAGTTTTAATACTATCATTCAACAACAGATGGAGTAAATACATAGAAATAGGTAGAATTAACCAATGGAGTAAATAAATGAAGAAATTTGAAATACCAGAGCCTAAAGATTATCAAAATTTTGTAAAAGACTATCGTGAAATAATGAAGGAAGGGAAAGAAGCTGAAGTTTTTCTAGGGACCGAAGCTAAGTATCGTTTTCGACAACGAGATTCTTATGACGTGGATAGTACAGATATTGGAGTATTAATGGAATATTGCCTATATCCTTTGTATGTGGAAGGTGATAGGGATATAGCACGCAGAACCTTTGACATCTTGAAAGATTTTAGCTTATCGGCTGACCTAGTCAAATTAGATAAGGTGACTGATTATATTTCTATGCAAGGTAGTCGTTTAAGAAGATATACAAGCCTTCCCTTTGTTATTGAAACAGATGAATTGGTAAGAAATATTATAGAAAGCATTTCAAAATTATCGGATGAGCAGAAACGTACTTATACCTATGAAAGACTATGTAATGTATTAGACCGTAGTCCATTATACAGGCAGTGTGATGAAGAAAAGGTAGAGAAGATTCTTAAGGAATTCAAGGAAAAATATGACAATCCACCTAAAGTAATAGAGTCCATTAAAGAAGTTGAGGAAATTGAACTAGACGTTACAAGCATAGATGCGATGGGTGTTTCAGATGACCATTTGGAGTTGTTGTTGATTGATGAAAACAAATGGATTGAGTCATTAGAAGAGGAGCATCTCTTGAAACTTCAAGAAAAACTCAATAACTATATCTACTTCCTCGAAAGCAAGCAGTATGTGGCACGATACGGTGATAAGTTTGATAAAAAAGTCATCCATATTACCTTCCAATATTCTCCATCTGATAATGGACTAGCCTTTCTTGCAGCAGTTCAGAAGGTATTACAACCGACGGATATGAGCTTGAAGGTAGAATTACCGGAGTAATAAAGGGAGCGAAAGACGCTCTCTTTTTGTGGTATAATGGGACTAGATTTTTAAAAAGATTATTTAACGGTTTTAAACAGCGAACTACTTATGCCAACGATTGACACAACGGGGCATTCTTACGGTGATTTTCTATCCGCTATTGAACGCCAAGGCTATTATGAAATCAAAAATCCACGTATCTATAAACCAGGCACTAATAAAATTGAGCAAATTGAAGGAATTTTCAGAATAAATCAATGGAGTAACTAAATGCAGGCATATAAATTGAAAAATAAAGAGAATTATAAATATTTTGTCAAACATTATCTAGAGGTGATGAAGGAAGGGAAAGAAGCAGAAGCATTTCTAGGAACAGAAACTAAGTATCGTTTTCGGCAACGAGATTCTTATGAACTTGACAGTACAGACATTAGCGTATTGATGGAATATTGCTTATTCCCTCTGTATGTAGAAGGTGATGAGGATATAGCAAGAAGAACTTTTGACATCTTGAAGGATTTTAGCTTATCGATTGACTTAGTCAAATTAGATAAGGTAACTGATTATATCTCTATTCAAAACTGGTTTTTAACTGAATATTCTAATCTTCCCTTTGTTATTGAAACAGATGAGTTAGTAAGAAATATTATAGAAAGTATTTCAAAATTATCAGATGATCAGAAACGTACGTATACTTATGAAAGACTCTGTAATGTATTAGACCGTAGTCCGTTATACAGACAGTGTGATGAAGAAAAGGTAGAGAAGATTCTCAAGGAATTCAAGGAAAAATACTACAATCCACCAAAGGTAGTAAAAACCATTAAAACAGTTGAGAAAATTGAACTAGACGTTACAAGTATCGATGCGATAGGTGTCTCTGATGACCATCTAGAGTTGTTGTTGATTGATGAAAACAAATGGATAGAGTCTCTGGAAGAGGAACATCTCTTGAAACTTCAAGAAAAACTCAACAACTATATCTACTTCCTCGAAAGCAAGCAGTATGTGGCACGATACGGCGATAAGTTTGACAAAAAAGTCATCCATATCACTTTCCAATATTCTCCATCGGATAATGGACTAGCCTTTCTTGCTGCGGTTCAGAAAGTGTTGCAGCCTACAGATATGAGTTTGAAGGTAGAATTACCAGAGTAATAAAGGGAGCGGAAACGCTCTCTTTTGTGGTATAATGAAGAAGGATTGAACCTGTATCAGGAACAATTCAATGAGCTCTATCAGTTGATGACGAGCTATACGTCCTTATTGGGAACAGACATCGCCTTGATGTCCGCTACAGGAAAAGAGTTGGCCCGTACAGA
>NZ_JAKUXK010000017.1:0-2559 GCF_026782865.1 Streptococcus mitis | reverse complement strand
CACTATATTCCTAAGAGTGACTTGTCTGCCAGTGAATTAGCTGCGGCCCGAGCCTTCTTATCTGGAAAAGGTAGTCAACCAAGTTCAGTTGGGTATCGTCCTTCAACAAATTCTTCTAGCAGTAGCTCATCAGAGGCATCAAATAGTAGTTCATATGGACAAACGAATCAAAGCAATGTTGAGGCAAATACCAGAAGATGGACTCCAACTGTTAGCTCACAAGTGGATAATAGTTATCAAGCAAATCCAAGTGAAGACGTATCCAGTCTCTTGAAACAACTTTATGCCTTGCCACTCAGCCAACGACATGTGGAATCAGATGGACTTGTTTTTGATCCAGCTCAGATTACAAGAAAAACTGCAAATGGTGTTGCAGTGCCACACGGAGATCATTATCACTTTATCCCTTATTCTCAAATGTCTGATTTAGAGCAGAAGATTGCGAGAATGATTTCTGAAAATTATCAAGGGAATCATACTACTGCAGGTGGTAAAGAATTAAAACCAATTCCGAATCCAAGCCTTCCAAATTTAATTCCATCTCCTGTTTTGCCAGCTCTTACCTTAAAACCTTTGAAACCTATTGTAAAGCCAGCTCCTACACCAAATCCTAAAATAGACTCAAATTCTTCTTTGGTTAGTCAGCTGGTACGAAAAGTTGGAGAAGGATATGTTTTCGAAGAAAAGGGCATCTCACGCTATGTCTTTGCGAAAGATTTACCATCTGAAACTGTTAAAAATCTTGAAAGCAAGTTATCAAAACAAGAGAGTGTTTCACACGCTTTAACTGCTAAAAAAGAAAATGTACCACCTCGCGACCAAGAATTTTATGATAAAGTATATAATTTATTGGCCGAGGCTCATAAATCCTTGTCTGAAAATAAAGGTCGCGTTTCCGCTTTCCAAGCCTTAGACAAATTAGCAGAACGCTTGAATGATGAATCTTCTAATAAAGGAAAATTGGTAGATGATTTATTGGCATTTCTAGCACCAATTACCCATCCTGAGCGACTTGGAAAACCAAATTCTCAAATTGAATATACCGAAAACGAAGTCCGTATTGCTCAATTAGCTGATAAGTATACAACGTCAGATGGTTACATTTTTGACGAACATGATATTATCAGTGATGAAGGAGATGCCTATGTAACGCCTCATATGGGCCATAGTCACTGGATTGGAAAAGACAGCCTTTCTGATAAGGAAAAAACTGCGGCTCAATCTTATACTAAAGAAAAAGGTATTTTACCTCCATCTCCAGACGCAGATGCTCAAGCAAATCCAACTGGAGATAGTGCAGCGGCCATTTACAATCGTGTGAAAGGGGAAAAACGAATTCCACTCGTTCGACTTCCATACATGGTTGAGCATACAGTAGAAGTTAAAAATGGTAATTTGATTATTCCTCACAAGGATCATTACCATAACATTAAATTTGCTTGGTTTGATGATCATTCATACAAGGCTCCAAATGGTTATACTCTGGAAGACTTATTTGCGACGATTAAGTATTATGTTGAACATCCTGATGAACGTCCACATTCTAATGACGGATGGGGAAATGCCAGCGAGCATGTCTTAGGTAAGAAAGACCACAGTGAAGATCCCAAAAAGAACTTCAAAGCGGATGAAGAACCAGTAGAGGAAACACCTGCTGAGCCAGAAGTCCCTCAAGTAGAGACTGAAAAAGTAGAAGCCAAGCTCAAAGAAGCAGAAGCTTTACTTGCTAAAGTAACAGATGCTAGTCTGAAAGGCAATGCGACAGAAACCCTAGCTGGTTTACGAAATAATTTGAGCCTGCAAACCATGGATAATAATGGTATCATGGCAGAAGCAGAAAAATTACTTGCGTTGTTAAAAGCTAGTAATCCTTCACCTGTAAATAAGGAAAAAACAAACTAATGAAAAATGGGAGTCTCGATAAAGGGGCTTTCATTTTTATTATGTATATACGAAAAATTCTTGACAAGCAGTACTAAAAAGAGTAAACTATTAACTAGTTAATTAACTGGTTTATTATTTTATAGTGAATCAAATAGAGTTAAGAAAAGAGGAAAGAATGAAAATCAATAAAAAATATCTAGCTGGGTCAGCAGCAGCACTTGTTTTAAGTGTCTGTGCTTATGAACTAGGTTTGCATCAAGCTCAAACTGTAAAAGAAAATAACCGTGTTTCATATATAGATGGTAAACAACCAAGCCAAAAGGCAGAAACTTTGACACCTGATGAAGTCAGTAAAAAAGAAGGTATTAATGCCGAGCAAATTGTTATCAAGATTACGGATCAAGGTTATGTGACTTCTCATGGAGACCATTATCATTACTATAATGGCAAGGTTCCTTATGATGCTATCATCAGTGAAGAACTGCTAATGAAAGATCCAAATTATCAGTTGAAGGATTCAGACATTGTCAATGAAATCAAGGGTGGCTATGTGATTAAGGTAGATGGTAAGTATTATGTCTATCTTAAGGATGTGGCACATGCTGATAATGTTCGAACAAAAGAAGAAATCACTCGTCAGAAGCAAGAACACAGTAGTAATCACGGAGGTGGTTC
>NZ_JAKUXK010000016.1:0-56604 GCF_026782865.1 Streptococcus mitis | reverse complement strand
GGCCGCGACGGAAAAGACGTCTTGAACGGTAAAGTCAACCCAACTACAGAAGGTAAAGACGGCGATAAATACGTTAACACAGAAACAGGTGACGTCTTCGTCAAGAACAACGGCACATGGGAAAAAGAAGGTAACATCAAGGGACCTAAAGGTGACCAAGGTGCACGAGGTCAAGACGGAGCACAAGGTTTACCAGGTCGCGATGGACGTGATGGCCGCGACGGAAAAGACGTCTTGAACGGCAAAGTCAACCCAACTACAGAAGGTAAAGACGGCGATAAATACGTTAACACAGAAACAGGTGACGTCTTCGTCAAGAACAACGGCACATGGGAAAAAGAAGGTAACATCAAGGGACCTAAAGGTGACCAGGGTGCTCAAGGTCTTCAAGGACGCGACGGACGTGAAGGTGTATCAGGACCAGCGGGACGCGACGGACGTGATGGAGCACAAGGACCTGCAGGACGTGACGGCCGTGATGGCCGCGACGGAAAAGACGTCTTGAACGGCAAAGTCAACCCAACTACAGAAGGTAAAGACGGCGATAAATACGTTAACACAGAAACAGGTGACGTCTTCGTTAAGAATAACGGCACATGGGAAAAAGAAGGCAACATCAAGGGACCTAAGGGTGACAAAGGTGAACGTGGAGAAGATGGTAAGACTCCAGAAGTAACTGTAACTCCAGGTAAAGATGGTCATAGTACCGACATTACATTCACTGTTCCAGGTAAAGATCCAGTTACAGTAAATGTTAAGAACGGTGAAAATGGTTTGAACGGTAAAACTCCAAAAGTTGATTTGCTTCGTGTTGAAGGACAAAACGGAAATCCATCTCATACAATTGTGACATTCTATACTGATGAAAACAATGATGGTAAGTACACTCCAGGAACTGATGAACTTCTAGGTTCTGAAATGATTAAAGATGGTGCTAAAGGTGCGGACGGACGTGATGGTAAATCATTACTTACTGTTAAAGATGGTAAAGAAACTAAAGTTTACCAAGAAGATCCAGCACATCCAGGTCAACCATTGAACCCAGAAAAACCTCTAGCAGTTATTAAAGACGGAGTGGACGGAGTCTCTCCAACAGTAACAGCTGTTCGTAAGGATGAAGAAGGTCATAAAGGTGTAGAAATCACAGTTGATAACCATGATGGTTCACAACCAACTACAGTCTTTGTTCAAGATGGTGCTAAGGGAGAAACTGGTGCAACCGGTCAGGATGGACAAACTCCTACAATCACTACTCAACGTGGACAAGATGGCCAAAGCACTGTTGTAACTATCACAACACCAGGTAAAGATCCAGTAACCTTTACAGTGAAAGATGGTAAGAATGGTAAAGATGGACGTACACCAACTATTGACTTAAATGCATTGGTGGAAGCAGTTAGAAGAGGTGCTGGATCAACTTCTAATTCACAACCTTCTGGAACATCAAGAAGTGCAAGAAATAGAAGAGCATTACCATATGAAGATAGAAGTGCAACTGAGTCATCAGAAACAGTACAACCAACAACTACAGATGCAACAGATTCACAACCAGTAAATGGTACTCGTATTACAGCATACTATGATAATAATGGTAACGGTAAATACGATCCAGGTGTGGATGAATTAATTGGTACAAGTGATATCTTGAATGGTACAAATGGACGTAATGGTACAGATGGAGCTTCTGGTACAAATGGACGTAACGGTGCTGAATTACTAAGTGGAGTTACTGCCCCAACTGCTAATGATGGTAAAGACGGTGATACTTATATCGATGCCAATACAGGTGATGTTTACAAGAAAGAAAATGGTTCTTGGAACAAGATTGGTAATATCCGTGGACCTCAAGGAGTAGCCGGTGAAAAAGGCGACAAAGGTGAAAAAGGTGAAAAAGGAGCTAATGGAGCAGACGGTAAATCACCAGTTGTAAATGTAACGGACAATGGAGATGGAACACACTCTATTACTGTTAGAAACCCTGATGGTTCTGAATCAACAACTAAAGTTAAAGATGGTAAAGACGGTAAAACTGCCAATATCACTACAACAGAAAATCCAGACGGAAGCCACACAATCACTGTAACAAATCCAGACGGAACAACTAAAGAAACAGTTGTTAAAAACGGTAAAGACGGTAAGACTCCAAAAGTTGAAGTAACGGATAACAACGATGGAACTCACACAGTTAAAGTTACAGATGGAGACGGTAATGTTACGAACGCTATCATCAAAGATGGTAAAGACGGTAAAGCTGCAACAGCAACTACAACAGAAAACCCAGATGGAAGCCACAGAGTAACAATCACTAACCCAGACGGAACTAAGAATGAGTTTGTTGTTAAGAATGGTCGTGACGGTGTTGACGGACGTACTCCAACCGCATCTGTTCGTGATAATGGAGACGGAAGTCATACAATCGTTATTACAAATCCAGAAGGTGTGACAACTGAAACCACAGTTCGTGATGGTAAATCACCAAAAGTTACAATAACTGACGAACAGAATGGAACACATAAGATCTCAGTTCTAAATGGTGATGGAACAACTACTGAAACAATCATTAAAGATGGTAAATCACCAGTAGCAACAGTTAGAGATAACCAAGACGGTACTTACACTATTCGTGTAGAAAACGGTAATGGTACTGTTTCTGAAACCACAGTTCGTGACGGTAAATCACCAACTGCTAAGGTTGTGGATAACGGAGATGGCACTCACACTATCACAGTTGTGAACTCAGACGGTACAACTACAACTACTACAGTACGTGATGGTAAATCACCAAAACTTGAAGTGATTGATAACAACAACGGTTCACACACTATTAAAGTGACAGGAGCTGATGGTAAAGAAACTACAACTACAATCTTTGATGGTAAATCACCAAAAGCGAACATCGTTGATAACGGAGACGGAACTCACACATTGACAATCGTTGATTCTGATGGTCGTGAATACAAATCTATTATAAAAGATGGTCGCGACGGCAAAGATGGCGTTTCACCAACTGTAACTGTTAAAAATAATAACGACGGAACTCACGTTGTTACAATCATTAATCCAGATGGAAGTAAGACAGAAATGGTGATTAAAGACGGTAAAGATGGTAAATCACCAAAAGTTTCTGTTGAAGATAATGGAAATGGTAGTCATACAATCACAATCATCAATTCTGACGGAACTGTGACAAAAACAGTTGTTAAAGACGGTAAAGATGGTCGTGATGGTCGTGATGGTCGTGATGGTCGTGATGGTCGTGATGGTCGCGACGGCAAAGATGGTAAGGACGGCAAAGATGGTAAATGTGGTTGCCAAGACAAACCAGTAACACCATCAAATGACAAACCAGTTCCTCCAACACGTAATGTGCCACAAGGACCAATGTTTGCAATGCCAGAACCACCAGTTCACGAATTACCAGAATTCAACGGTGGTGTGCCAGGAATGCCAGAAGTTAATGAATTACCAGAATTCAACGGTGGTGTGCCAGGTATGCCTGAAGTCAATGAACTTCCTAATCCAGAAGTTCCAGGGATGCCAACACCTCCGGTACAAGAAATTCCAGAGTTTAATGGCGGAGTACCTGGTATGCCAGAAGTAAATGACAAACCAACTTCAAACATTCCTGAAGTTCCAACACAACCAAATCCAAATGTACCAGTTCAACCGGTAACACCATCAACTTCTAACCCAGTAGGACCAACTACAGGTAAAGAAAACCATGGGGACAAATTACCTGAAACTGGAAGCCAATCTGATTATATCTCTATTCTTTTAGGTAGCGGTATTCTATTGAGCCTATATGTAGGTCGAAGAAAAGAAGATTAATCAGCCAAAAGCAGTCACTAATTTCTCGAAAGAAGATGATAAGTGATAGATCTCGAATGAAAGAATATTCTTAGGACGATTTTCCATGATGGAAAGACTGCTAAAAACCTTGAGTGGTAACGCTCAAGGTTTTTTTGGATGGCTGATGTTTGTCTGAGAATATTGATTGAGAAATAAAAATGCCACCCTATGAGGTGGCTATAATTGATTTAGACTTCTTAAAATTATCTATTTTTTACTGAATTGCTGCGAGCAAGTCTTGAGCTTGTTTTTCAAGTGAATTTAGGACAATTTCTTCAAGAACCAATGTTCCGTCTGCCCAGGCAGAGTCGTTAACACGTGCAGCAGTGAAATCACCAACGACTTGTGTACGGATAAATGGCAAGAGGTCTTTGTAGATAGCGAAGAGTTGATCGTGACCTGCATTGGCTACAGATGATACTGTGACAAACTTGTCTTGAAGGGCAGAAGCGCCACGTGTATCAGACAAGTCAAGGGCACGAGATAGCCAGTCAAGTAAGTTCTTCACTGTTCCAGGGATAGAGAAGTTGTAGATTGGCGAGAAGATCCAGATGGCATCCGCAGCGAGAACTGATTCACGAGCAGCAGATACAGCTGGATGTGTTGGAACTTCCAAATCTTGGCTGAAGAGAGGAAGGGCTGAATAATCAAGGTAGCTAATTTCTGCTTTACCAGCAAGTGCTTTCTCAGCTTCGAGAGCCATTTGGTGGTTAAAAGAACCTTGACGTAGTGATCCGACGATAAATAATACTTTTTTAGACATGATGTGTCTCCTTTTTCTTTAAATTTACGAGAACCTTCTCGTTGTTATAAAATATATTACAACAAAAGAAAAGGACTTGCAAGAAATTTGCTCAGAGTTTATTTGAAAATTATAAAATTGCTGAAACTCTAGTCAGTTGCCACTGGAAAAGTAAGAACTGTTTTTTGGATCCTGGTTTATATTTGATTTTTGAAGAGTATTCCTATATTCTCTTGTAATATGATGATATAAGTGCTAAAATAAACAAGAAAACTCGCAATAGAAACTACAGAACAGTTTTTCCGGTATCATTTCATAAACAATTAAACGAAAATAATGGCATTGAAGAATGCTTCTAAAAGGGGTGGAGATCATGTAAGACACAGATTAACAAGTGACGGACAAAAGAAATAATAATACACTTGTTAAAGGAGAAAAAATGTTAATAAGAAATTATCGGAAAAATATTGGCCTGATGGCCGGAGTTGAGTTTTTTGCTTTTTTAGGGATTACCAGCTTTTGGATTCTCTTTCTCAGTCAAAACGGAATGTCTCTTTGGCAGATTGGCCTTCTGGAAAGTATCTTTCATGCGACCAGTCTTCTCTGTGAAATTCCATCTGGAATGTTAGCTGATCGCTATTCCTATAAGACTAACCTTTATTTAAGTCGTATAGCAGGGATTGTGTCTTCTATTCTCATGTTGGCTGGGCAGGGAAATTTTTGGATTTATGCACTAGCAATGGCGGTGAGTGCCTTGTCTTATAATTTTGATTCAGGAACAAGCGCAGCAATGGTTTATGACTCGGCTGTAGAGGCTGGACTAAAAGAACGCTATCTATCCATTTCAAGTTTCATGTCAGGAGTAGCAGAAGGAACTCGTTCTTTGGGGACAGTATTGGCGGGATTTTTTGTCCATGGTCAATTGTACCTGACCTACTATATCATGATTGCCACTTCTATCATAGTTCTTGTCTTTATTTGGATGCTGAAAGAACCCAGTGTCAAGGTAGAAAAAGCTGATAGTGTGACCATGAAACAGATTATTTGGACTGTTAAGGAAGAGTTGGAGCGAAATCCCATGCTCTTCAACTGGATGATTTTGTCTCAGATTGTCGGAACACTCATGTGCATGTTTTATTTTTACTATCAAAATCAGTTACCAGATTTAAGTAGTTGGCAAATTTCAGCAGTTATGCTACTTGGTAGTCTCCTGAATATCCTTGCAGTCTATCTAGCGAGTAAGATTGGAAAGAAATATGCTGCTTTGAAGATTTTCCCTCTTCTCGTCCTGCTGACTGGAGTCACCTATATGCTGTCCTACTTTGGAACACCTCTAATCTATATTTTGATTTATTTGATTAGTAATGCTCTATATGCTCTTTTTCAGCCGATTTTTGACAATGATTTGTAAGAGCGCCTTCCAAGTGAAGTAAGGGCAACCATGCTGAGTGTCTACTCTATGATGTTTAGCCTAAGTATGATTGTATTCTTCCCACTGACAGGCTGGTTGATTGACCATTTAGGCTTTGTAGTAGCATTTCTTTATCTAGGCTTCTTTTTAGTCATGATTAGCCTTCTACTGCCTATATTTTTAGGAAAAATGGCTAAAAGAATGGATGATAAAGTGATTCCATAAATCAAAAAAATTACGAAAACTTGAGTGCCAAGCTCAGGTTTTTTAATAGGTTGATTTTGGAGCTGTCTTTCATTTTTTTGCTCGGTTTTAACTAAGAAAAATCTGTTTTGTTTGAAGGAAGAAATAATATAGGTTTGTTCTTGCATTCGCTTGTAATAAAGCCCAATAGATGGTAAAATAGACGAGTGAAAAAAAGACAAAACAAAGTAAAAAATAATCTACTGTGGCAGTATGGTCTAGGGATGACGATTTTGTTTGTGGTTATCAGTGCTTCCTTTCTGTATCTAGTATTTCTGAGTATGAAACCTTATCAAACAGCTAAAAGTGAAGGAGAAAAATTAGCTCAGCAGTATGCAGGATTAGAGCAGGCTGATCAGGTTGACTTATACAATGGCTTGGAATCTTATTACAGCGTTCTAGGTCATAATAAACAGCAAGAAGCACTTGCTGTCCTGATTGGAAAAGATGACCATAAGATTTACGTTTATCAGCTAAATCAAGGTGTTTCACAAGAAAAAGCAGAAGCTGTTTCGAAGGAAAAAGGAGCTGGCGAGATTGACAAGATAACCTTTGGCCGTTATCAAAACAAGCCAATCTGGGAAGTCAAGTCAGGATCTGATTTTTATCTAGTAGATTTTGAAACAGGAGCATTGGTCAATAAGGAGGGCCTATGAAACTATCCAATCGTGTTTTAGAAATGGAAGAAAGTGTGACCTTGGCTGCTGGAGCCCGTGCCAAAGCGCTGAAGGCTGAGGGAAGAGATATTTTGTCTCTAACCTTAGGTGAGCCAGATTTCACTACTCCAAAAAATATCCAAGATGCCGCCATTGCATCGATTCAAGATGGGCGTGCTTCTTTTTATACAGTAACCTCAGGTCTGCCAGAACTTAAGGCAGCGGTTAATACCTATTTTGAGCGCTTTTACGGCTACTCTGTAGCGCCAAATCAAGTGACAGTCGCTGCTGGAGCTAAATATTCTCTCTATACCTTCTTTATGGCCGTGGTCAATCCAGGTGATGAAGTCATCATCCCAACCCCCTACTGGGTCAGCTATGGGGATCAGGTCAAGATGGCTGAAGGAGTACCAGTCTTTGTTCCTGCTAAAGAGGACAATCATTTTAAGGTGACCGTAGAGCAGCTAGAAGCGGCTCGCACTGACAAGACCAAGGTTTTGGTGCTAAATTCGCCATCCAATCCAACAGGTATGATTTACACCCGTGAGGAACTTTTGGCAATCGGAAACTGGGCTGTAGAAAATGATATTCTCATCCTAGCAGATGATATCTATGGGCGCTTGGTCTATAATGGTCATGAATTTACACCCATTTCTAGCTTATCTGAAGCGATTCGCAAGCAAACAGTGGTTATCAATGGTGTGTCTAAAACCTATGCTATGACTGGTTGGCGGATTGGCTATGCCGTCGGAGAAGTAGACATTATCGCTGCCATGTCCAAGATTGCAGGTCAAACAACTTCGAATCCGTCAGCAGTAGCTCAGTATGCAGCAGTTGAGGCTCTATCAGGTGAGCAAGATACTGTAGAAAGCATGCGTCAGGCTTTTGAGGAACGACTAAACACCATCTATCCCCTACTTGCAGAAGTTCCAGGATTTGAAGTGGTCAAACCGCAAGGAGCCTTCTATCTCTTCCCAAATGTCAAAAAGGCAATGGAGATGAAAGGCTATACGGATGTGACAGACTTTACAACTGCTATCCTAGAAGAAGCTGAAGTAGCCTTGGTAACAGGAGCAGGCTTTGGAGCGCCAGAAAATGTCCGCCTCAGCTATGCAACAGACTTAGACACGCTTAAAGAAGCAGTTAAACGCTTGAAAGTATTTATGGAAAAATAAAAGAAAAGGAAAAATAATGACAAAACGTGTAACGATTATTGATGTAAAAGACTATGTTGGTCAGGAAGTGACGATTGGCGCTTGGGTTGCCAATAAATCAGGAAAAGGAAAAATTGCCTTCTTGCAATTGCGTGACGGAACAGCCTTTTTCCAAGGTGTAGCCTTTAAACCAAACTTTGTAGAAAAATTTGGTGAAGAAGTGGGACTTGAAAAGTTTGATGTTATCAAACGCTTGAGTCAAGAAACTTCTGTTTATGTGACAGGTATTGTCAAAGAAGACGAACGTTCTAAGTTTGGTTATGAGCTTGATATCACAGATATCGAAGTGATCGGTGAATCTCAAGACTACCCAATCACACCAAAAGAACACGGAACAGACTTCTTGATGGACAACCGTCACTTGTGGCTCCGTTCTCGTAAGCAAGTAGCGGTGATGCAAATTCGTAACGCGATTATCTACGCAACTTATGAGTTCTTCGACAAGAACGGCTTCATGAAGTTTGATAGCCCAATCCTTTCAGGAAATGCGGCAGAAGATTCAACAGAACTCTTTGAAACGGACTACTTCGGAACGCCAGCCTACTTGAGCCAATCAGGTCAGCTTTACCTAGAAGCAGGTGCGATGGCTCTTGGTCGTGTCTTTGACTTTGGTCCAGTATTTCGTGCTGAAAAATCAAAAACACGCCGTCACTTGACTGAGTTCTGGATGATGGATGCAGAGTACTCATACTTGACACACGATGAGTCACTTGACTTGCAAGAAGCTTATGTAAAAGCTCTTCTTCAAGGTGTTCTTGACCGTGCGCCTCAAGCCCTGGAAACCTTAGAACGTGATACAGAACTCTTGAAACGCTACATTGCAGAGCCATTCAAACGTATCACTTACGATCAAGCTATTGACCTCTTGCAAGAGCATGAAAACGATGAAGATGCTGACTACGAACATCTTGAGCATGGTGATGACTTTGGTTCACCACATGAAACTTGGATTTCAAACCACTTTGGTGTGCCAACTTTTGTTATGAACTATCCAGCAGCCATCAAGGCCTTCTACATGAAACCAGTTCCTGGAAATCCAGAGCGCGTGCTTTGTGCAGACTTGCTTGCTCCAGAAGGTTACGGAGAAATCATCGGTGGATCTATGCGTGAGGAAGACTACGATGCATTAGTTGCTAAGATGGATGAACTTGGTATGGACCGTACAGAGTATGAATTCTACCTTGACCTTCGTAAATACGGTACAGTTCCACACGGTGGATTTGGTATCGGTATCGAGCGTATGGTAACCTTCGCAGCAGGAACAAAACACATCCGTGAAGCCATTCCATTCCCACGTATGTTGCACCGTATTAAACCTTAAAAATAAAAAAAGTTATTATAATAAAAAGAAGGCTAAACCCTTCTTTTTTTGAACTCTGGGTACAAAAATAATATACAAAAAACGAGAATATATAGATCTTTTTGGTTGACTAGTTTTAAAAATATATGATAAAATTGAAAAATGAATATTGAGTTGTGGTGTCGTCAAAGAAGGTGTTCTTTAGCAGGAGAGGAAGGGAAAACTGAGGACTTCAACCTTATTCTAAATTAACATATATATAAATAAGGAGAAAACATGTATTCAAGAATGGAAAAATACCATGGTAGAAGAGCTCAGCGCTTTTCTATTCGTAAGTATAGTTTTGGTGCGGCTAGTGTTCTTTTGGGGACTGCTCTTCTTTTAGGAGCAAATGCTGTTAAAGCTGATGAAGCAAGTACTGCTTCTACAAAAACTCCAGAAGTTACAAATTCTGATAAACAGAAACCTGATTCAGCCATAACAACACCAGTTGTGGAGGAACTTCCAGAATTAAAGATTGATGTTGTAAAAGCAGATGAAAAACCGGAAGTAAAAGAAGACGCTAAAACTGAAGCAAAACCTGTAGCAGAAAAAGAAGTTACCGTTAAAGCTGAAAAAGAAAAGCCAGCTAAAGAGCAAACTGATAAAAAAGAAACAGATAAAAAAGAAACAGATAAAGAAAAAACTGCGCAGATCGAAACAGAAAAAGCACAAGATGAAGTGAAGACAGTTCTTACTCAATTGACTTCAGAAGCTGATGTTATGGCATCTGTAGCTTCAAACTTCTCAGATAAAGAAGTCAAAGATGAATCGGCTAAAAAAGAACTTGCGGTTACGATTGAAGCAGTGAAGCTTGAAGCAGCGAAGTCTAACGATTTGCTTTCATCCGATGCATCTAAAGACCAAATGGTAGCTCAAGTGAATCGTCTTTCTGCTGCCATTGAAGCAGTTTATACGGAAATGAAACGTGCTGGCCATGCAGGTAAAGTAGAATCGGTATTAGCTGCTACTGCATCAAAAATTACAGGTAAAGATGTTTTTAAAGATGGAGAAACAGTTAAAGCTGTAACAAACGCTTATGTTGATATGAATGCAGATAATACGGCTCCTATAGGATGGGGATTTGATACTACTATTAGTACATCTACACTTAAAGCGGGTTCTATTACAAAAATTGAACTTACTAACTTAGCTGAGCTAGGTAGTGGTTTGGCTGTAAATACAGAAATCAGAGCGACTGATGGAACAGTAGTTGGTAAAGTTAAATCTATCGATTATAAAACAACTACAGGAAACAACAATAACAAATCTGTACCATATTGGTCACAACGTACACAACGTGGTATGACTTATGATCAGCGTGTTGCTGAACAACCAGCGGTAGCTAATGAAACTGGTACATATACTTACAACATCGAGTGGAACGATAAAGTAAAAGACTATCCGAATGTGTCGTTTGGAGCGAGTAATTTATCGGGTAATGGATATTTAGCACCACAAATTTCTAAAGATACAGATTATAAAGCGACTATCAAAATCGATGGGCGTACGGTTCTTGAACATACTTATACAAGAAAAGGTCAACAACCTAGCTATCAAAAACAAGGTACGAGTGCATCACTAAGTGAAAACAATGGATTGTCATACCTTAACAATGAACTAAAAGGTAGAAGTGATTCAATCGTATTAAAAACGGATTCAGATGTTCGCTATGGAGTAGGATCTAAATTTACGATCAAACTTCCTAATGCTGATTTTACAGAATTTAAAGAACTTGAAGGAAGTTCTAACTTTGTAAATGGATTAAATACAGCGTCTACTATTAACCCTAATAAAGGTGATAGTATTACTTATCGTCCACAAAATCGTTGGTCTAATGCTAGAGCTAATGAAAACAATGTATGGATTTTACAAGATGGTCGTGATACTGGTTTTACATTAACACCTAGACTAATTTCACCAACGGAATTAGAGCTTACTGTTACAGAAGGAACTATTCAAGAAGATTCTATAGTCTCTATGCCTCTTCAATCTTTAGGTATTGAGAAAGTAGTAAAAGATAAAACCTTAACAAGTGAATATTCTAATATTACTTATGAAAATGGATTAATTAAACAAGGTTATGTAGGAAACGATAAAACTGCAGCAACTCTTACTGTATCAGGTGGAGAATCTGTTAACGGTGAGAAAGAAGATGTTATAACTAAAGTGCCAAACGGTTGGAGTGTTAATGGTGACGGTAAAGTTCAAGGTGAGCCGCCAACAGGAGCTGTTGTTAGAACATTCAAAGATTTAGTGACAGGTAAAGTTATAGGTTTCGAACCAACAAGATATACGGGGAATATTCCTTTAAGTGAAGATGGTTCAAAAGATTATACTAATGTGCTTGGAAACAAATATGATGTAAGTAATGATCACGTAGACTTAGTTAAAGAAGTTAATGGAGAAGAATACATTCTTGCAGATCTTCCTCCTGAAAACGTAAAAGGAACACTAAGTGTTACGAAGACAAGAGCAAGAGATTTATATTCTGAAGAAGAATTAAAAGCTAAAGGTATAAATGGATCTGCATTTGTTACCCCAGCAGAGTATGATTATGTTAAGAAAACAAAAGTAGAAGAAGTAAACCGTACAATTAAATTTGTATACGCTGATAATGTTGCAGGCTTAGCGGGTACTGATGTATTCCCATCACAAAAACAAACTGTAAGCTATACAGGTTCAATCAAGTTAACTGCAGAAGGTAAAGCGGTAATTAACTCTAATGACAGACCGGTTTATATTAACTGGAAAGGAACTGATGGACAAAGCACTGATCTTCCAGAACTTGCAGTACCTCAAAAAGAAGGTTACATCGCAAGTGTAGAAAAAGTTCCAGTACAAGCAACAACAGCTACAGATGAAGATTACGAATATGTTGTTAAATATACAGCAATCCAAAAAGCGAAAACAACATTTGTAGACGAAAAAGGAAATGCAATTCCAGGAGTAGCTGAAATTACAGAACAAGGTGGATCAGAAACTCCATTAACAAAAGAAGCTGATGTTAAAGCTAAGATCAAAGAACTTGAAAACAAAGGATATGAATTAGTATCTAATACATACCCAGAAGGTGGTAAGTTCGATACGGATAAAGATACAGATCAAGAGTTCAAAGTAATACTTAAACAAAAAGAAGTTACAGTAACACCAGATCAACCAAAAACACCAGGAACTCCAGTTGATCCAAACAACCCAGACGGACCTAAATACCCAGCTGGCTTGGAAGAAAAAGATCTAAACAAAACTGTTACACGTACAATCACTTATGTGTACGAAGATGGAACTCCGGTATTAAATGAAGACGGCACTCCAAAAGTTGTTACCCAAGAGGCTAAATTCACTCGTGAAGCTAAGGTCAACTTAGTAACAGGTGAAGTGACTTACGGAGATTGGACTCCAGCTCAAGACTTAGCTGAAGTTAAATCACCAGTAGTTAAAGGATACTTAGCTGATAAAGCAAGTGTTGCGGTGGTAAATGTAACAGGTGATTCTGAAGATATTAAGGAAGTAGTAACCTACAAACCAATCGGATCATGGATTCCAAACATCCCAGGACAACCAACAACCCCAATCAAGTATCCAAATAATCCAGATGATCCAACAAAACCAGGTAAACCAACAGAAACATTACCATACGTACCAGGATTCACACCGAAGGATAAAGATGGAAATCCACTTAAACCAGTAGATCCAACAGATCCAACAAAAGGATACGAAGTACCAAATCTTCCAACAGATCCAAGTCAAGACACACCAATCAACTACGTAAAAGATACGCAAAAAGCGAAAACAACATTCGTAGATGAAAAAGGAAACCCAATTCCAGGTGTTGACGCTCTTACTGAAGAAGGTGATTCAGACACACCACTTACAAAAGAGGCTGATGTAAAAGCGAAAATTAAAGAGCTTGAAAACAAAGGATATGAATTAGTTTCTAATACATACCCAGAAGGTGGTAAGTTCGATAAAGATAAGGACACTGATCAAGAGTTCACAGTAACACTTAAAGAACGTGTTGTACCAGTAACACCAGATCAACCAAAAACTCCAGGAACTCCAGTAGATCCAAACAATCCAGACGGACCTAAATACCCAGCTGGCTTGGAAGAAAAAGATCTAAACAAAACTGTTACACGTACAATCACTTATGTGTACGAAGATGGAACTCCAGTATTAAATGAAGACGGAACACCAAAAACAGTAACACAAGAAGCTAAATTCACACGTGAAGCTAGGATCAACTTGGTAACAGGTGAAGTGACTTACGGAGATTGGACTCCAGCTCAAGACTTAGCTGAAGTTAAATCACCAGTAGTAACAGGTTTCTTAGCTGATAAAGCAAGTGTTGCGGTGGTAAATGTAACAGGTGATTCTGAAGATATTACGGAAGTAGTAACATACAAACCAATCGGATCATGGATTCCAAACATCCCAGGACAACCAACAAACCCAATCAAATATCCAAATAATCCAGATGATCCAACAAAACCAGGTAAACCAACAGAAACATTACCATACGTACCAGGATTCACACCGAAGGATAAAGATGGAAATCCACTTAAACCAGTAGATCCAACAGATTCAACAAAAGGATACGAAGTACCAAATCTTCCAACAGATCCAAGTCAAGACACACCAATCAACTACGAAAAAGATACTCAAAAAGCGAAAACAACTTTCGTAGACGAAAAAGGAAATGCAATTCCAGGAGTAGCTGAAATTACAGAACAAGGTGGATCAGAAACTCTATTAACAAAAGAAGCTGATGTTAAAGCTAAGATCAAAGAACTTGAAAACAAAGGATATGAATTAGTATCTAATACATACCCAGAAGGTGGTAAGTTCGATACGGATAAAGATACAGATCAAGAGTTCAAAGTAACACTTAAAGCTAAAGAAGTTACAGTAACACCAGATCAACCAAAAACACCAGGAACTCCAGTAGATCCAAACAACCCAGACGGACCTAAATACCCAGCTGGCTTGGAAGAAAAAGATCTAAACAAAACAGTAACACGTACAATCACTTATGTGTACGAAGATGGAACTCCAGTATTAAATGAAGATGGAACACCAAAAACAGTAACACAAGAAGCTAAATTCACACGTGAAGCAAAAGTAAACTTAGTTACAGGAGAAGTTACATACGGAGATTGGACTCCAGCTCAAGACTTAGCTGAAGTTAAATCACCAGTGGTTAAAGGATACTTAGCTGATAAAGCAACAGTACCAGCTACAAAAGTAACTGCAGATTCAAAAGATACTACAGAAGTAGTTACCTACAAACCAATCGGATCATGGATTCCAAACATCCCAGGTCAACCAACAACTCCAATCAAGTATCCAAATGACCCACAAGATTCAACAAAACCAGGACGACCAACAGAAGTGTTACCATACGTTCCAGGATTCACTCCAGAAGATAAAGATGGCAACCCACTTAAACCAGTTGATCCGAAAGATCCATCAAAAGGATATGTAGTACCAAACCTCCCAACAGATCCAAGTCAAGATACAGTAATTAACTACGTAGCAAACAAAGCTAAACTAGTAGTTAAATATGTAGATGAAAATGGCAAAGACTTAATCCCTTCAGAAACAACAGAAGGAAAAGTAGGAGATGAGTACACAACAACTGGAAAAGTTATCCCAGGACACCTACTTGTTCGTGTTGAAGGAGAAGCAAAAGGTAAGATTGGAAAAGACGGTTCAACAGTAACATACGTGTACAAACCAATCGGATCATGGATTCCAAACATCCCAGGTCAACCAACAACTCCAATCAAGTATCCAAATGACCCACAAGATCCAACAAAACCAGGACGACCAACAGAAGTGTTACCATACGTTCCAGGATTCACTCCAGAAGATAAAGATGGCAACCCACTTAAACCAGTTGATCCGAAAGATCCATCAAAAGGATATGTAGTACCAAATATCCCAACAGATCCAAGTCAAGATACAGTAATTAACTATGTTCCAAATCCTAAGGAAGTAGAAAAACCTGTTAAACCAGGTCAACCTTCTAAACAAGAAACACCTAAATATGTTGAAGGTCAAAAAGAATTGCCTAACACAGGTACAGAAGCTAACGCTAGCCTTGCAGCGCTTGGACTTCTTGGAACCCTAGGTGGATTTGGACTTCTTGCTCGCAAGAAAAAAGAAGATTAAAAACTCATAGTTTTTGAGAAGATGATTCGTCATCTTCTTTTTTTATTTCAGTGTTTTTACTTGCGTAAAAAAATATTTTCTAGTATAATAGTTTATTGTGAGCGAACCTCACTTACCCCTTGCAAAGTCTTGGGGTCATTAGACCAAAAGGAGGAACATATCAATGGCTAAATACGAAATTCTTTATATTATTCGTCCAAACATTGAAGAAGAAGCTAAAAACGCTTTGGTAGCACGTTTTGACTCTATTTTGACTGACAACGGTGCAACTGTTGTTGAATCAAAATCTTGGGAAAAACGTCGTCTTGCATACGAAATCAAAGATTTCCGTGAAGGACTTTACCACATCGTTAACGTTGAAGCAAACGACGATGCAGCTCTTAAAGAGTTTGACCGTCTTTCAAAAATCAACGCTGACATTCTTCGTCACATGATCGTCAAAACTGACGCGTAAGAAGGTAAACTATGATTAACAATGTTGTACTTGTAGGGCGTATGACACGTGACGCTGAGTTGCGTTATACCCCATCAAATGTAGCAGTTGCGACTTTTACTCTTGCAGTAAACCGTACATTTAAGAGTCAAAATGGCGAACGTGAGGCTGATTTTATCAATGTCGTTATGTGGCGTCAACAGGCTGAGAACCTTGCTAATTGGGCTAAAAAAGGCTCACTTATCGGGGTGACAGGTCGTATCCAGACTCGTAGTTACGATAACCAGCAAGGACAACGTGTCTACGTGACAGAGGTCGTGGCTGAGAATTTCCAAATGTTGGAAAGCCGTAGTGTGCGTGAGGGTCACACAGGTGGAGCTTATCCTGCACCAACTGCAAACTATTCAGCGCCTACAAATTCAGTACCAGACTTTTCACGTGATGAAAATCCATTTGGAGCAACAAATCCATTGGATATTTCAGATGATGATTTACCATTCTAATGGACAACTAAAATTATAAAGGAGAAAAAACATGGCTCAACAACGTCGTGGCGGATTCAAACGCCGTAAAAAAGTTGATTACATCGCAGCAAACAAAATTGAATATGTTGATTACAAAGATACTGAGCTTCTTAGCCGTTTCGTTTCAGAACGTGGGAAAATCCTTCCTCGTCGTGTAACAGGAACTTCAGCTAAAAACCAACGTAAAGTAACAACAGCTATCAAACGTGCTCGCGTAATGGCTTTGATGCCTTTCGTAAACGAAGATTAAAGAAAAGACCCGGTTGGGTCTTTTTTTCACGAGCTTTGAAATGAGAGAGCGAGTTTGGGTCCGAGTGGACCTCTTTTTCAGACCCGGTTGGGTCTTTTTTCACGAGATAGTTTTTTTCTGACTTTGGCGTGCTATAATGGTAATAGAAAGAGTAAAGGTGGGTAAGTCAAAAATGAATTGTACGATTAGAAATATGATTAAGTCTGATATTGAATCCTTATCTCATGGATTTATGAATCAAGGTTGGCCTGGTAGAGAGGAAATTTTGGCTAGATATTTTCTGGAACAGGAAAGTGGTGAGAGAGAAGTCTTAGTTGCAGAGATTGATGGTGCTGTAGCGGGCTACGTTACCATTTTGCCCTCTGCTAAACATGGTCCTTTTGCAGAAGTCTATCCAGAATTATCAGATTTTAATGTGTTTGAGCCTTTTCGAAATCAAGGGATTGGGAATCAACTGCTAGAAGAAGCAGAAAAACGAGTCAAGGTTGTTTCGAGTAAGGTCACTCTTGGTGTAGGTTTGCACTTGGGGTATGGTCCTGCCCAGAGATTGTATATCAGACGGGGCTACATTCCAGATGGGACAGGTATCTGGTATAGAAATAAACCGCTAGAGATGGGTGCAAGTTGTCAAAATGATAATGATTTAGTTTTATACTTATCCAAGGACTTACAATAAAACTGGAAACTTTTTGAAAATAGGGGATTTAGCTACTTTATGGTATAATGGAAAGAGTTAGATTGAAAGAGGTAGTGAGATGGATGCCAAATTAAGATACAAGGCAAAGAAAATCAAGATTGTCTTTTTTGATATTGATGATACATTGAGAAATTCCAAGACGGGTTTTATTCCAGCTTCAATCCCAACTGTTTTTAAGCAATTACGTGAGAAAGGAATTTTGACAGGTATTGCTTCTGGACGAGGGATTTTTGGTGTCGTACCAGAGATTCGTGAACTCAAGCCTGACTTTTTTGTGACCTTGAATGGGGCTTATATTGAAGATAAAAAAGGCCAGGTCATTTATCAACATCAGATTGAGAAGTCAGATGTTGAGGATTATATCTCTTGGGCTAAGGAAGAAGGAATTGAGTATGGCTTGGTTGGGAGTCATGATGCCAAATTGTCGACTCGCACCGATATGATTAGTGAAGCGATTAATCCAATTTACCCTGATTTGGATGTGGATCCTGATTTCCACGAGAAAGAAGACATCTATCAGATGTGGACTTTTGAAGATAAGGGAGATGACTTGCACTTGCCTGACAGTCTCTCAGACAAACTTCGCATGATTCGTTGGCATCAACATTCGTCTGATATTGTGCCGATTTCAGGCTCCAAAGCGACTGGTGTGGAAAAGGTTGTGGAACACCTAGGATTGAAACCAGAGAACGTCATGGTTTTTGGAGATGGGCTGAATGACTTGGAACTCTTTGATTATGCTGGAATCAGCGTTGCAATGGGAATTTCTCATGATAACATCAAAGAGAAAGCAGATTATATTACAAAAACATTAGAAGAAGATGGCATTTTTGATGCCTTAGAAGGATTTGGTATGGTAGAAAAAGAATTGCATTTCCCACAAGTAGATATTGAAACAGTAGAAGGTCCTCTTGCGACCATTAAAACCAATCATGGAGACTTGCGTATCAAGCTCTTCCCTGAACATGCTCCTAAAACAGTGGCTAACTTTGTTGCTCTTTCAAAAGATGGCTATTATGATGGTGTCATTTTCCACCGTATTATCAAGGACTTTATGATTCAAGGTGGAGACCCAACTGGTACTGGTATGGGTGGCGAGTCAATCTACGGTGAATCATTTGAGGATGAATTCTCAGAAGAACTTTACAACGTCCGTGGTGCCCTTTCTATGGCCAATGCTGGTCCAAATACCAACGGTAGCCAGTTCTTTATCGTGCAAAATCAACATTTGCCTTATTCTAAGAAAGAAATTGCTCGTGGTGGTTGGCCAGAACCAATCGCAGAAATCTATGCCAACCAAGGTGGAACTCCTCATTTAGACCGCCGTCATACTGTTTTTGGTCAGCTAGCTGATGAAGCGTCTTACGCTGTCTTGGATGCCATTGCTTCTGTTGAGACAGGGGCTATGGACAAGCCAGTTGAAGATGTCGTGATTGAAACAATTGAAATCGAGGACTAAGATGAAAATCGGTGATAAGCTAAAGGGCCGTATTACAGGGATTCAGCCCTACGGTGCCTTTGTTGAGCTAGAGACGGGTGATACGGGGCTGATTCACATTTCAGAGATTCGGACAGGCTTTATTGAAAATATCCAGGAAGCCTTGAAAGTCGATGAAGAGGTTCAGGTTCAAGTAGTGGATTTAGATGAATTTACAGGGAAAGCCAGCCTTTCTATCCGCACTTTGGAGGAAGAAAAGCACCAGTTTCCGAGACGGAGACGTTTTTCAAGCGACCGTTTTAACTACGGCTTTGCGCCTCTTAAACGAATGATGCCAATTTGGACCAAGGAGGCCCTTCAACATTTGAAGAATCAGAAGCACTAGTTAGAAATTTCTATCTTTTGTAATGTTAATATAAATTTGCTATAATAGGACCATGGAAGAAGAACAATTATTAAAATCAGGAGAGCGTATTAACCAGCTCTTTTCGACAGATATTAAAATCATTCAAAATAGAGAGGTTTTTAGCTATTCGGTGGATAGTGTTCTCTTGTCACGTTTTCCACGTTTTCCTAAAAAGGGCTTGATAGTGGATTTTTGCGCTGGAAATGGAGCAGTGGGGCTATTTGCTAGCACTCGGACTCATGCACAGATTTTGGCTGTTGAAATTCAGGAGCGTTTGGCAGATATGGCTGAACGCTCTGTCCGTTTGAATGGTTTGGAAGAGCAGATGGAGGTCATCTGTGATGATTTGAAAAATATGCCTGCTTACATTCAGGGAAGTAAGGTGGATATGATTTTGTGTAATCCACCCTATTTCAAGGTGGATCCTCATTCCAATCTGAACGAGAGTGAACATTATCTCTTGGCGCGCCATGAAATTACGACTAATTTGGAAGAAATCTGTCGTAGTGCCCAGAGTATTCTCAAATCCAATGGACGCTTGGCTATGGTTCATCGTCCTGATCGACTTCTGGATATTTTGGATACGTTACAACGGCATAATCTAGCCCCTAAGCGCCTGCAGTTTGTTTATCCAAAAAGAGAAAAGGAAGCCAATATGCTTTTGATTGAGGCTATCAAGGATGGGTCGACAAGTGGCTTTAAGGTCTTGCCGCCTCTCATTGTTCACAATGATGATGGCTCTTATACACCTGAACTTGAAGAGATTTATTATGGATCATAAGGCTTATATGTACGTACTGGAGTGTCGTGACGGATCCTACTATACAGGCTATACGACTGATGTGATGAGACGCCTCGCTGTCCACAATAGTGGAAAGGGAGCCAAATACACACGAGCACGCTTGCCAGTCAAACTTATCTATGCTCAAGGTTTTGCCAGTAAGGAAGAAGCCATGTCAGCTGAAACCCTTCTCAAGCGTAAGAAGAGGCCACAGAAGGAAAGATTTTTATCTGAAAACCAAGATAGAAATTTACTCAGTTATTTTGAAGAATCGTGAGGAGTCCTTTGACTCCTCTTACTTTTGTCAAAAAGCGAAAAAAATGCTACAATAAAGAGAATAAACAAAATGAGGTATTATCATGTCTAAGATTCTAGTATTTGGTCACCAAAATCCAGACTCAGATGCCATCGGGTCATCTGTAGCCTTTGCCTACCTTGCAAAAGAAGCTTACGGTTTGGATACGGAAGCTGTTGCCCTTGGAACTCCAAATGAAGAAACAGCCTTTGTCTTGAACTATTTTGGTGTGGAAGCACCGCGTGTTATCACTTCTGCTAAAGCGGAAGGAGCAGAGCAAGTTATCCTGACTGACCACAATGAATTCCAACAATCTGTATCAGATATTGCTGAAGTAGAAGTTTATGGTGTTGTGGACCACCACCGTGTGGCTAACTTTGAAACTGCAAGCCCACTCTACATGCGTTTGGAGCCAGTTGGTTCAGCGTCTTCAATCGTTTACCGTATGTTCAAAGAACATGGTGTAGCTGTACCTAAAGAGATTGCTGGTTTGATGCTTTCAGGTTTGATTTCAGATACCCTTCTTTTGAAATCACCAACAACACACCCAACAGATACAGTTATTGCTCCAGAATTGGCTGAATTGGCTGGTGTCAACTTGGAAGAGTATGGTTTGGCTATGTTGAAAGCTGGTACAAACTTGGCTAGCAAATCTGCTGAAGAATTGATTGACATCGATGCTAAGACTTTTGAATTGAACGGAAATAATGTCCGTGTTGCTCAAGTAAACACAGTGGACATCGCGGAAGTATTGGAACGCCAAGCAGAAATTGAAGCTGCAATGCAAGCTGCCAACACAGCAAACGGCTACTCTGACTTTGTCTTGATGATTACAGATATCGTCAACTCAAACTCAGAAATCCTAGCACTTGGTGCTAATATGGATAAGGTAGAAGCGGCTTTCAACTTCAAACTTGAAAACAACCATGCCTTCCTTGCTGGTGCTGTTTCACGTAAGAAACAAGTGGTACCTCAATTGACTGAAAGCTTTAATGCTTAAGATTTTGAGTGTTAATTCAAATTAGGAAAGGCTAGTTTGCCTTATATCGAAAGGAGTTTCGGCTCCTTTTTTTCTAGGAGTGAAGCATGTTAGAAAATGGCGATTTGATTTTTGTGAGAGATGATTCAGATATAGGACAGGCCATCCAGACTTCCACAGGCAACTATAACCATGTTGCCATTTGTTTGGATGGGATGATTTACCACGCTAGTGGAAAATTTGGTGTTATCTGTCAAGAACCAGCAGACTTCTTTGAGTCTAATCACTTGTACGACCTCTATGTCTACCCAGAAATGGATATCCAGTCGGTGAAGGAAAGAGCTTGCAAACATCTGGGAGCTCCTTATAATGCTTCTTTCTATCCAGATGGAGCTGGTTTTTACTGTTCCCAGTATATGGCAGAAATCCTACCGATTTTTGAAACCATTCCCATGAAATTTGGTGATGGGGAGCAGGACATTAGTGATTTTTGGAGAGAGTATTATAGAGAACTAGGTCTGCCTGTGCCTCTGAACCAAGCTGGGACCAATCCCAGTCAGTTGGCAGCATCGCCTCTGTTAGAATGTAAAGAAAGGAATCTTCATGATTCAGATTTTTAATCCATCTCGTTTGACGAGACAGCCATTTTTTGGAGAATTGATCCGCTATCTGGACCAGCATGAGGATGTGATTTTACGAGAAATTAAGGCTCAATTTCCAGATGTGGCAGTTGATAAACTCATGGAAGAGTATATAAAGGCTGGCTTGATTCGTCGGGAAAATAAGCGCTATTACCTTAATCTTCCCATGCTTAAATCACTCGATAGTCTCGAACTGGATCAAGAGATTTTTGTCAGCGAAGATAGTCCAGTCTATCAAGCCTTGTTAGAGCAGAGTTTTGAGACGGAATTACGAAATCAAACCAATGCAGCTATTTTAGTTGAAAAGACAGACTTTGCGAGATCAAAAATGACCCTGTCCAATTATTTCTACAAGGTCAAACATCAGTATCCTTTGACAGAAAAACAACAGGAACTTTATGACATTTTGGGAGATGTCAATCCTGAGTATGCTCTCAAATATATGACGACTTTTTTGTTGAAATTTCTCAAAAAAGACCAGCTTATGCAGAAACGCCGTGACATCTTTGTGGACAGTTTAGTTGTCCTAGGTTATATTGTCCAAAATGAAGATGGAAAGTATGAGTTGGCTATTGACTTGGATAAGGAAAGACTAACTTTCTACTTTGCGTGATTTCTTGTTTCTGAGCACATTGTTTGACTTTCCTTAGTATTCGGTATAAACTATATGTAACCGGTAACACATATCGGAATAAAATTAAAGGAGACAATCATATGTCACTTGAAAACAAATTGGAACAAGCAACAGGCGCTATCAAAGAAGGATTTGGTAAAGTTACTGGAGATAGCAAGACTGAAGCGGAAGGCGCTGTAGAAAAGACAGTTGCTAAGGCAAAAGAAGTAGTTGAAGATGCTAAAGGTGCTGTAGAAGGTGCCGTTGAAGGTTTGAAAAACGCTTTTAAATAAAGATAGAAAAATCAAGGGTTTCATTTCCCTTGATTTTTTTACTATCTTATAAATAATTTTCTGCGATGGCTGCATCTCCTGGATAGGCTTCTTTCTTGCCTTGGACGATTTGGTAGCAATCGGCTCCCTTACCAGCGATAATCACAGCATCTAATTCGTGATTTGTGATAGCCATGGCTGCCTTGATGGCTTCTTGGCGATCCGCAATTTTTTCAACAGGATGATTGATGTAGCTACTGATTTCATCTGCAATAGCCATTGGGTCTTCATAGTTGGGGTCATCAGCAGTTAGAAAGACTTGAATCTCAGGGTGTTGATTGAGGAGGAGGCCAAAGTCCTTACGACGACTTTCTCCCTTATTTCCTGTCGAACCGAGAACCAGAGCAATCTTTCCAGTTTGATGAGTTTCTACAACATTGATTAGTTTTTTTAGACTGTCACCATTGTGTGCATAGTCGATAAAAACCTTAGCGCCATTTTTCTGCGTGAGGACTTCCATACGACCAGGAACACGGGTTGCAGCGATTCCTTTTTTGATGTCCTCAAGACTAGCTCCGAGACGGAGACAGGCAAGTCCAGCAGCAACTGCATTTTCTTGGTTGAAGTGTCCAATTAGTTGGATATCATAATCTCCAGCGAGTTTACCCGTAGCTGAAAAACTAAAGGCTTTGGAATTCTCGATTTGGTTGCTCGACTGACTACCGTAGAAATCATGGTCTTGATCTTCTACTTGTTCTTTTAAGACAGAAAAGTGGTCCATGTCACTGTTAATGATGACTGCTCGGCTATTTTTCATCAAGAGACGCTTGTGGTAGAAGTAGTCTTCAAAGCTAGGGTGTTCAATCGGGCCGATATGGTCGGGGCTGATATTGAGGAAAACTCCCACATCAAAGGTTAGACCATAGACACGTTTGACCAGATAGGCCTGACTGGATACTTCCATGATGAGGTGAGTACGGCCATTTTGCACAGCTTGATTCATCATATCAAAGAGGTCAATACTCTCAGGGGTTGTTAATGCAGACTTAAAGAAAGTTTTGCCATCTAGAGTTGTATTCATGGTCGAGAGCATAGCAGGTCGATGCCCTTGAGATAAAATGTTATAGGCGAAGTAGGCTGCTGTTGTTTTACCCTTAGTACCAGTAAAGGCAAGGAGTTTGAGTTTTTTCTGTGGATTGCCATAAAATTCCATAGCTACCAAACTCATGGCTTTCTTGATATCACTGACGATGATAGCAGGAATACCAACCTCATAGTCTTTTTCAGCCACATACCAACCGAGGCCTTGAGAGATGGCGGAAATCAGAAATTCCTTCTTAAAGGCAGCACCTTTAACGAAAAAGAGGCTCTTTTCTTTAGCCTTGCGGCTGTCATAGCAGATGGTGTCAAATATGACATGGCTGTAGTTGTAGTGATAATGTCCTTGGTCGATAATCTCACGGAAGAGATCATCTTTCTTTAAAATATCTAATACGGTTTCAATCTTAATCATACTTTCTATTGTAAACCGAAAGTCGTAAATTTACAAGTGACAAGGAAAAGTTTATAATGGAAGATGAGGAATTTTTCCTAGTGATTAAAATTAAATGAGGAATCTATGTCTAACGAAAACAATCACCAGCAGGCCCAGATGTTGCGGGGGACTGCTTGGCTAACGGCTAGTAACTTTATCAGTCGTCTACTCGGTGCCATTTATATCATCCCTTGGTATATCTGGATGGGGTCTTATGCGGCTACAGCAAATGGTCTCTTTACTATGGGCTACAATATCTATGCCTGGTTCTTGCTGATTTCAACAGCAGGTATTCCAGTTGCGGTTGCCAAGCAAGTTGCCAAGTACAATACCATGCGAGAAGAGGAGCATAGCTTTGCCCTGATTCGGAGCTTTTTAGGCTTTATGATAGGACTAGGTTTGGTTTTTGCTTTAATCTTGTATGTCTTTGCTCCTTGGCTAGCAGACTTATCTGGCGTGGGCAAAGACTTAATCCCAATCATGCAGAGCTTGGCTTGGGCGGTCTTGATTTTCCCATCGATGAGTGTGATTCGAGGTTTCTTCCAAGGGATGAATAACCTGAAACCTTATGCCATGAGCCAAATCGCTGAGCAGGTCATTCGGGTTATCTGGATGCTTCTAGCAACCTTTATCATTATGAAGCTTGGTTCGGGAGACTATCTAGCAGCAGTCACCCAGTCTACCTTTGCGGCCTTTGTGGGAATGGTAGCTAGCTTTGCTGTCTTGCTTTATTTCCTCTATAAAGAAGGAATGCTTCAAAAAGTTTTTGAAACACGAGATAAGATTGATAGCAAACACCTGTTAATGGATACGATTAAGGAAGCTATTCCTTTTATCTTGACTGGTTCGGCTATTCAGCTTTTCCAAATCTTGGACCAAAATACCTTTATCAATAGCATGAAGTGGTTTAGCAACTATAGTAATGAAGACTTAATTGTCATGTTTTCTTATTTCTCAGCCAATCCTAATAAAATCACTATGATTTTGATTTCTGTTGGAGTTTCAATTGGGAGCGTCGGCTTGCCGCTTTTGACTGAAAACTATGTTAAGGGGGACTTGAAGGCGGCTTCTCGTCTAGTTCAGGACAGCATCACTATGCTTTTCCTATTCTTGCTACCAGCAACAGTTGGAGTGGTTATGGTAGGAGAACCTCTCTATACTGTCTTCTATGGCAAGCCAGATAGTTTGGCCATGGGCTTGTTTGTCTTCGCAGTTTTACAGTCTACTATTTTAGGCTTGTACATGGTCTTGTCTCCAATGCTTCAAGCCATGTTCCGCAACCGCAAGGCAGTTCTCTATTTTATCTATGGTTCCATTGCCAAGCTGGTCTTGCAACTGCCAACCATTGCTCTCTTTCACAGTTACGGGCCTTTGATTTCTACAACAATTGGTCTTATTATTCCTAATGTTTTGATGTATCGGGACATTTGCAAGGTAACTGGTGTTAAGCGCAAGGTGATTTTGAAACGAACCATTTTAATCAGTTTGTTAACTCTTTTCATGTTCCTAGTAGTTGGGATATTGCAGTGGATTTTAGGATTTGTCTTCCAACCAAGTGGACGTTTGTGGAGTTTTCTTTATGTAGCCCTTGTCGGTGCCATGGGTGGAGGAGTTTACGGAGTCATGAGTCTTCGTACCCATTTGTTGGATAAGGTGATTGGAAAAGCCCAAGCAGATCGCTTACGAATCAAATTAAAGTTAACTTAAAAAATATTTATAAATAAAAGGGATAATTTGAACATTTCTATCATGAAATGCTTAGATTATTCTCTTTTTTATTAATTTGTAGAATGATAACTAAAGTTTGTAGATGGTAATTTTATTTTTCTTAAATTTTACTTAAAAAACTATTGACTAAATAAAACCCAAGTTGTATAATAAGACAAATATTTAAATCAGGAGGTTCTGGAGATGAAAAAGTCTAAAGCCAAGTATGCAGCACTTGCAGGTGTCGTGTTAAGTGCAGGTATTTTATTAAGCGCGTGTGGAAATTCAAGCACAGGGTCAAAAACATACAATTATGTTTATTCAAGCGATCCATCTAGTTTGAATTATCTAGCAGAAAACCGTGCCACTACCAATGATATTGTGACTAATCTAGTAGATGGTCTCATGGAAAATGACCAATATGGGAACTATATTCCATCCTTGGCAGAGGATTGGAGCGTTTCTCAAGACGGTTTGACTTATACCTACAAACTGCGTAAAGATGCTAAATGGTATACTGCAGATGGAGATGAATATGCTCCAGTAACTGCCCAAGATTTTGTCACTGGGCTGAAATACGCTGCTGATAAAAAATCAGAAGCCTTGTACTTGGTGCAAGAATCCGTTGCTGGTTTAGATGACTATATCACTGGTAAAACAACAGACTTTTCAACTGTTGGAGTTAAGGCTCTTGATGACCAGACAGTTCAATATACTTTGACTCGACCAGAACCTTACTGGAACTCAAAAACAACTTCAACGATTCTATTCCCTGTTAATGCGGAGTTCTTGAAATCAAAAGGTGATGATTTTGGAACAGTTGATCCTTCAAGTATTTTATACAATGGACCTTTCTTGATGAAATCCTTTGTTTCAAAATCTGTCATTGAATTCAAGAAAAATCCTAACTACTGGGATGCTAAAAATGTCTTTGTAGATGATGTGAAATTGGCCTATTATGATGGTAGTGACCAAGATGCACTGGCTCGTAACTTTGTGGAAGGTGCTTATAGCTACGCTCGTCTTTATCCAAATAGTTCAAGTTTTGAAGGAATTAAAGAAAAGAATAAGGACAATATCATTTATAGTTTACAAGATGCTACTTCTTACTTCTTAAACTTTAACCTTGATAGAAAATCTTATCAATTTACTTCAAAAACAAGTGATGCTGAAAAGAAATCGACTCAGGAAGCGGTTCTTAATAAAAACTTCCGTCAAGCTATTAATTTTGCCTATGATCGTACAGCTTATGGGGCTCAATCTCAAGGAGAAGATGGTGCAACTAAGATTTTGCGTAACCTAGTAGTCCCACCAACATTTGTAAGTATTAACGGAAAAGACTTTGGTGAAGTAGTAGCCTCTAAGATGGTGAATTATGGTAAGGAATGGCAAGGAATCAACTTTGCGGATGCCCAAGATCCATACTACAATCCTGAAAAAGCCAAGGCTAAATTTGCAGAAGCTAAGAAAGAACTCCAAGCCAAAGGAGTCCAATTCCCTATCCACTTAGATGAAACTGTAGATTTGACCAATAAGGCAGAAATTCAAGGGATTAATTCCATGAAACAATCAATTGAATCTGTCTTGGGTTCAGATAATATTGTGATTGATGTTCACCAACTTTCTACTGAAGATTATGACAATACAAGTTATTTGGCTCAAACTGCTGCTCAGAAAGATTATGATCTTTACAATGGTGGTTGGAGTGCAGACTATCAAGACCCTTCAACCTATCTTGATGTCTTTAATGTTAATTCTGGTGGTTTGATGCAAAATCTAGGTTTAGAGCCAGGTCAAGCCAATGATAAAGCCAAGGCTGTTGGACTGGATGTCTACACTCAAATGTTGGAAGAAGCTAATAAGGAACAAGATATTGCAAAACGCTATGAAAAGTATGCTGAGATCCAAGCGTGGTTGGTAGATAGCGCTTTAGCGATCCCGAATGTTTCTAAGGGTGGAACACCAACATTGAGAAAAATCGTTCCTTTTTCAACACCATATTCATTGGCTGGTAATAAAGGGGTCGAATCATATAAATACCTCAAATTACAAGATAAGACAGTCACCAAAGACGAATATGATAAAGCCAAGGAAAAATGGCTGAAAGAAAAAGAAGAATCTAATAAAAAAGCTCAAGAAGAATTGGCAAAACATGTAAAATAAGGATTTTTCAAGAAAACGATGGTTTCTAAGGAAACTGTCGTTTTTTATGGACTAATGTTAAATTTGGAAGAAAAGTGCTTACATTTTTTAAATTGTTCATCAGGTTTATGATATAATGAATATAATAAAAGTTGTGAGAAGCTATTTTTTAAATCCTCTTCCAGTGTTAACTGGAGTATATACATGCTAGGATGATTTTATAGGAGGGATGTTATTTACTGAAAAAGTAAGATAAAATGCAACAAATGATAAGTTCTTCTTTTATGTGAAGAATTCTTAACTGTCTATTTAGTGATTTTTATGGAGGTATCATCATGGGTGCTATTATGGAGTTTGCAACAGAAAAACAGATTGAATCACTTCTTTCAACTTGCCACATTGAAGGGCAAAAGAATTTTCTGATGGCTTTTAAGAAAAATACATGGTTGAAATCATTTATTGATTTCTTCATTATAGGAGGGATTTACTATGTTCAGTCGAGTGTGAAGCCTAAGATTCTGGCATTCACACCTAAGGGAATCTACTTGATGGACATCAGTGATGTAACAGAAAATCATTCTAATCAAGTCGTAGAAATGCCTTGGAATCAAGTTCAAGATTTTACTTATAAGACAGTCTTGAATACAGTTAGGTTGAACTGGAACTATCAAAATGAAGACTATATTTTTTCCGTGGATGTCGGTCAGATTAGTCAGCATGTGGGCCGGTATCAATTTAATAAAGAGCATTATGACAATTTAGCCCAACAGGATTTCTTTCGGTTAAAGTAAACCCTAGCAATCATTTTCACAAAAGAATCTGGAAGCTTTTCTGGATTCTTTTTAGCTTTACTCGATAAGTCTATAGTTTGAAACTATAACTAGCTCTTGAAAAGAAGAAAATGAGTTGATGAAAATAAGTGGTACAATAGTTACTATAGATTTGGAGGTATTGTATGAGCAAGGAATTACACATCAACACAATTTTGGCCCAGGCGGGTATTAAATCAGATGAAGCGACAGGAGCTTTGGTGACACCGCTTCATTTTTCAACGACCTATCAGCATCTAGAGTTTGGTAAATCTACTGGATTTGACTATACGCGTACCAAAAACCCAACTCGCAGTAAGGCTGAAGAAGTCTTGGCAGCTATTGAGTCCGCAGACTATGCCCTAGCGACTAGCTCAGGGATGTCAGCTATTGTACTGGCCTTTAGTGTCTTCCCAGTAGGAAGTAAGGTCTTGGCTGTCCGTGACCTTTACGGTGGTTCTTTCCGCTGGTTCAATCAAGTGGAGCAGGAAGGCCGTTTCCATTTTACCTATGCCAATACAGAAGAAGAGTTGATTGGCGAGTTGGAGAAGGATGTGGATGTTCTCTATATTGAAACCCCAACCAACCCTTTGATGTTGGAATTTGATATTGAAAAGCTAGCAAAATTGGCTCATGATAAGGGGGCCAAAGTGGTGGTGGACAATACCTTCTACAGCCCTATCTACCAACGTCCGATTGAAGATGGAGCAGATATCGTTCTTCATTCAGCAACCAAGTATCTAGCAGGCCACAATGATGTCTTGGCTGGAGTGGTTGTGACCAATAGTTTAGAACTATACGAAAAACTTTTCTACAATCTCAATACGACAGGGGCAGTCTTGTCTCCATTTGACAGCTACCAGTTGATTCGTGGTCTCAAGACCTTGTCTCTTCGTATGGAGCGCTCAACAGCTAACGCCCAAGAAGTGGTTGCCTTTTTGAAGGATTCTCCAGCAGTTAAGGAAGTTCTCTACACTGGTCGTGGAGGCATGATTTCCTTTAAAGTAGCGGATGAAACGCGTATTCCTCATATTTTGAACAGTCTCAATGTCTTCTCTTTTGCGGAAAGTTTGGGTGGGGTAGAAAGTCTCATTACTTATCCAACGACGCAAACTCACGCTGATATTCCAGCAGAAGTGCGCCATTCTTATGGTTTGACAGATGACCTCTTGCGTTTGTCGATTGGGATTGAGGATGCTAGAGATTTGATTGCAGATTTGCGCCAAGCCTTAGAAGGATAAGACAAGATGGGAAAATATGATTTTACAAGCCTGCCCAATCGTTTAGGGCACCATACCTATAAATGGAAAGAAGCAGAAACGGATAGTGAAGTCCTACCAGCTTGGATAGCGGATATGGACTTTGTAGTCTTGCCTGAAATCCTCCAAGCCGTGCAGACTTACGCTGATCAACTGGTTTATGGCTATACCTATGCCAGTGAAGAGTTAATTAAGGAAGTTCAAAAGTGGGAAGCCACACAACACGGTTACCACTTTGACAAAGAGGCTCTTGTCTTTATCGAGGGTGTGGTACCAGCCATCTCAACAGCTATTCAAGCTTTTACAAAAGAAGGCGAGGCGGTTTTGATTAACACACCTGTCTATCCACCATTTGCTCGCAGTGTCAAGTTGAACAATCGCAGATTGATTACTAATTCTTTGGTGGAAAAGGATGGTCTGTTTGAGATTGACTTTGATCAACTGGAGAAGGATTTGGTGGAAGAGGAGGTCAAACTCTATATCCTTTGCAACCCTCACAATCCTGGTGGACGTGTTTGGGAAAAGGAAGTGTTGGAGAAGATTGGCCAACTCTGTCAAAAACACGGTGTTTTCTTGGTTTCAGATGAGATTCACCAAGATTTGGCCCTCTTTGGTCACAAGCATCATTCCTTCAATACCATTGATTCTGCCTTCAAAGATTTTGCTATCGTCTTGAGTAGTGCCACTAAAACCTTTAACATAGCTGGAACAAAAAATTCATATGCAGTTATTGAAAATCCTAAGTTGCGAGTGGCTTACCAGAAACGCCAGTTGGCCAATAACCAGCATGAAATTTCAGGCTTGGGTTATTTGGCGACAGAAGCTGCTTATCGCTATGGGAAGGATTGGCTAGAGGAACTCAAGCAAGTCTTTGAAGACCATATCAATTATGTGGTGGAACTGTTTGGAAAAGAAACTAAAATCAAGGTCATGAAACCGCAAGGGACCTACTTGATTTGGCTTGATTTTTCAGCTTATGATCTGACTGATGAAAGATTGCAAGAGCTGTTGAGAAATGAAGCCAAGGTTATCCTCAACCGTGGTTTGGATTTTGGGGAGGAAGGAAGTCTCCATGCCCGTCTCAATGTAGCCATGCCTAAATCCCTGTTGCAAGAAGTTTGTCAGCGGATTGTGACGACTTTTGCTAAACGTTAAAATCCAGCCTTCTAGGAGAAAAGTCATCCTAGAAGGCTATTTTCATAGGGGAAAATATGGTATAATAAAAAGATAAGGTAAAGGTAAAAATATGGCTAAATTGATTCCGGGGAAAGTCCGTATCGAAGGCGTTGCCCTTTATGAAACTGGTAAAGTTGACATCATCAAGGAAAAGAATAATCGGCTCTACGCTCGCGTTGCAGAAGAAGAACTGCGCTATAGTCTAGAGGATGATTTGGTTTTTTGTGCATGCGATTTTTTCCAAAAGAGGGGCTACTGTGTGCATTTGGCGGCGCTGGAGCATTTTCTGAAAAATGATGAGTGCGGCCAGGAAATCTTGCAGAATCTGGAAGAAGGTCATGAAGAAAAAGAGGCCGTTGAAACCAAGGTGACCTTGGGTGGCAAATTTTTGGACCGAATCTTGTCTCCAAAATCAGAACGCGCCTATGAGTTGTCAGCTGTGGGTCAGGTGGAAGCAGGGAGCAATCATATCTTGTGGACGCTGAGAATCGGGCAAATCAATAGTCAAAAATACTACGTCATTCGGGATATTCCGCTTTTTTTAAGAGTCGTCGAGAAGAGAAAACCTTATATGATTGGCAAAACTTATGAGGAGTCTCTGTCTTGGGAAGTCTTTAATGAGGAAAGTCAAGAGCTTCTGACTTTCTTGCGCGGACTAATGGAGGAAGGACAGGCTTCAGATCTCTTTTTCCAAAACCAAGGTCGGCACCTCTTTTTTCCTCTGACCTTTTTTGAGCAGGGTGTGAATTTACTGATGGCCTTGCCCCATTTTCAATTTGACCATCAAGTGGATAGCTACCAAATCCTACTTTTTCAGGATTTGCATGCTGATGCCAATCTATTTGCCTTTACAGTAACAGAATACTCGGATTATTTTGAAATGGAAATCAGTGAGAGTCCAAGGGTCAATGTCTTTTATCAGGGAGCTGTGCTTTTCCATAAAGGACAGGTTTATTTTCTAACAGACCAGCAGATGCGTCTTCTCAAGGAAATCAAAGCGCTACCTTTGAATCAACATGGAAAGAAATACCTGCAATTTGATAGCAGTGACAGAGATAAGTTGGCTTCTTGTCTAACGCTCTTTGGCCAGATGGGCACCGTTTTAGCTCCTGAACGTTTACAAATTAAATCCTTTGCACCCTCTTTTTACTTTGACAGGGAAGAGGATAATCGAATTCGTTTAGAAATTCAGTTTGATTATGGAAATAGACAGGTATCTAGCCGACAAGAGCTAGAAGAATTACCTTTTTCGAGTGATGCTGACTTAGAAGAAAGAATTTTCCAAGTCGGTTTGGCAGCTGGATTTGAAGCAGATTTTCAATCTTGGCGTCAGGCCTTAAAAGTAGAGTCTGTCTATCATTTCTTCCATGACATCATTCCAGTCTTTGAAAAACTTGGAAATGTTGACCTATCAGACAAGCTAGAAGAAATTTATAGCCTAGCAAGCCCTCAAGTGCAAATTGCTTCCAAGGGAGGTCTCTTGGAAATCCAGTTTGATTTTCAAGATATCGACCAAGAGGAAATAGACCAAGCCATGAAGGCCTTGGTTGCCAATCAAGATTTTTACATTGATTCGTCTAATCAAGTCTACTTTTTCGATGAAGAAACCAAGAAGATTCGCCAAAATCTACAGGAACTGGGGCAGTTTGAATTAAAAGATGGGGCCTTGCAGGCTCGAAAATCTTTGGCTTATAGTTTAGCTCATCTCTTTGAAGGACGAGATCGTGTTTCTTTTTCACAAGAATTCCAGAATCTGGCCCAGGATTTGACGCATCCAGAGGACTTTCCTTTGCAAGCAACTCAGGTTCAGGCTGATTTACGAGATTATCAGGAAAAGGGAATTCGTTGGTTGCAAATGCTCCATTATTATGGTTTTGGTGGGATTTTGGCTGATGATATGGGACTTGGTAAAACCCTGCAGACCATTGCTTTTTTGACCAGTCAAGTGACAAAAGAAAGTCGGGTCTTGATTTTAGCTCCGTCAGGTTTAATCTACAACTGGGCAGATGAATTTCAGAAGTTTGCCCCACAGTTGGATGTAGCTGTTGTTCATGGCTTGAAAGCTAGTCGTGAAGAGATTCTTGCTGAAAGCCATCAAATCTATGTGACGAGCTATGCCACCTTCCGTCAGGATAGCGATCTTTATCAGGGGATGGCCTTTGACTTTCTTTTCTTAGATGAGGCCCAGGTCATGAAAAATGCCCAGACCAAGATAGCCCAGACCTTGAGACAATTTGTGGTGCCGTCAGTTTTTGCCCTTTCAGGGACACCGATTGAAAACCATCTGGGTGAGCTGTGGTCTATTTTCCAAATCGTCATGCCAGGACTTCTGCCAAGCAAGAAAGAATTTATGAAATTGCCAGCAGAGCGAGTGGCTCAGTTTATCAAGCCTTTCGTGATGCGACGTAAGAAAGAAGAAGTTCTGACTGAATTGCCAGACTTGATTGAAGTGGTTTATAAAAATGAACTGGAAGACCAGCAAAAGGCTATCTACCTAGCCCAGTTGCAACAGATGCGGGACCGTCTAGCTCAAGTGTCAGACCAGGAATTCCAGCGAAGTCGAGTGGAAATCTTGTCTGGTCTGATGCGCTTGCGCCAAATCTGTGACACTCCTGCCCTCTTTATGGAAGATTATCAGGGAGCCAGTGGCAAACTGGATAGTCTTCGTGACCTGCTGGTACAGGTGGCAGACGGCGGACACCGTGTCTTGATTTTCTCGCAGTTCAAGGGAATGTTGGAGAAAATTGAACAAGAACTGCCAGACTTGGGCTTGACTTCCTTTAAAATTACCGGTTCGACCCCAGCCAAGGAAAGACAAGACATGACCAAGGCCTTTAACCAAGGAGAAAGAGATGCCTTTCTGATTTCTCTCAAGGCTGGTGGTGTCGGTCTGAATCTGACAGGTGCTGATACGGTTATTTTGGTTGACCTTTGGTGGAATCCTGCGGTGGAAGCGCAAGCTATTGGCCGTGCCCATAGGATGGGTCAGGAAGAAACGGTTGAGGTCTATCGCTTGGTGACCAAGGGAACCATTGAAGAAAAAATCCAGGAACTCCAAGAACAAAAGAAACATTTGGTGTCACAAGTATTGGATGGAACAGAGTCACGTGGCAGTCTGACCCTAGCAGAAATTAGAGAAATTTTGGGAATTTCTGAAGCCAGCACTTGAAAAATCAAGACAATACGCTATAATGAAGTGTTGAAAGGAAATAGAAAATGAGAGAAGAACGATTTCCATTGGTGTCAGATGATGAGGTCATGCTGACTGAGATGCCGGTTATGGACCTCTATGATGAATCTGACTTTATCAGTAATATCAAGGGAGAATACCGTGATAAGAATTATCTGGAGTGGGCCCCTATTACTGAAGAAAAACCAGCAAAACCGATTGAAAAGCCAGTAGAGAAACCTAAGAAGGCTGGCTTAGGAGTAAAAAAAGAAGGAAAGAGCTATGCGGAGGTGGCGCGTGAAGAAGCGCGTGCGGATTTGAAAAAGAAACGCTCAGCAAGTTATCTGACTAAGGATATTACTCCTACAAGACGCCATTCTCAGCCAAGTCTGGTTAGACAGGGCAATCAACCTACCGCGCCTTTCCAAAAGGAAAATCCTGGTGAATTTGTTAAATATAGTCAAAAATTGACCCAGTCTCATTACATCTTGGCGGAAGAAGTTAGCAATATTTCGACTCAAGCTGAGCCAAAAGAAACTTCAGGACCAAAGAAAAACAACTATGATTTTCTGAAGAAGAGCCAAATCTACAATAAAAAGAATCAACAAAAAGAACAAGAACGTCAGGTTGCCCAAGAGTTGAATCTGACAAGAATTACGGAATAGGGGAGAAAACATGTCAAAGACATATCATTTTATCGGAATTAAGGGATCAGGGATGAGTGCCTTGGCCTTGATGTTGCACCAAATGGGTCATAAGGTACAGGGATCAGATGTTGAAAAGTACTACTTTACTCAACGTGGTCTTGAGCAGGCAGGAATTACCATTCTTCCTTTTGATGAAAAGAATCTAGACGGTGATATGGAAATTATCGCTGGAAATGCCTTCCGTCCAGATAACAACGTCGAAATTTCCTATGCAGACCAAAATGGCATCAGTTACAAACGTTACCATGAGTTCCTAGGTAGCTTTATGCGTGACTTTGTTAGCATGGGGGTAGCAGGAGCACATGGAAAAACTTCAACGACAGGTATGTTGTCTCACGTCTTGTCTCACATCACAGACACCAGTTTCTTGATTGGGGATGGGACAGGTCGTGGTTCAGCCAATGCTAAATATTTTGTCTTTGAATCTGACGAATATGAGCGTCACTTCATGCCTTATCACCCAGAATACTCTATTATTACTAATATCGACTTTGACCATCCAGACTATTTCACAAGTCTAGAGGATGTTTTCAATGCCTTTAACGACTATGCTAAACAAATTACCAAAGGTTTGTTTATCTACGGTGAAGATGCTGAATTGCGTAAGATTACGTCTGATGCACCGATTTATTATTATGGTTTTGAAGCAGAAGGTAATGACTTTGTCGCTAGAGATCTTCTTCGTTCAACAACTGGTTCAACCTTCACAGTTCATTTCCGTGGTCAAGAATTAGGTCAATTCCACATTCCAACCTTTGGTCGTCACAATATCATGAATGCGACAGCCGTTATTGGTCTTCTTTACACAGCAGGATTTGATTTGAACTTGGTGCGTGAACACTTGAAAACATTTGCTGGTGTTAAGCGTCGTTTCACTGAGAAAATTGTCAATGACACAGTTATTATCGATGACTTTGCCCACCATCCAACAGAAATTATTGCGACCTTGGATGCGGCTCGTCAGAAATACCCAAGCAAGGAAATTGTTGCAGTCTTCCAACCGCATACTTTTACAAGAACCATTGCCTTGTTGGATGACTTTGCCCACGCTTTGAACCAAGCGGATGCAGTTTACCTAGCGCAAATTTATGGATCTGCTCGTGAAGTAGATCATGGTGATGTTAAAGTGGAAGACCTAGCCAATAAAATCAATAAGAAACACCAAGTGATTACTGTTGAAAATGTTTCTCCACTCCTTGATCATGACAATGCTGTCTATGTCTTTATGGGAGCAGGAGATATCCAAACATATGAGTATTCATTCGAGCGTCTCTTGTCTGACTTGACAAGCAATGTTCAATAGGAAGTTTTCATGGAAATTCCAATTAAGATCATTCAGGCAAGTAAGTCTGATTTGACTGAGATAGAGGCACTTCAGACCTCATCTTGTCCAGCTGAAAATCAGCAACCTTCCCATATTTTAGAAGAAAGTATCCGTAAGTGTGCGGATACCTTTCTTCTAGCTAGGGATGAAAATCAGCTTCTAGGCTATGTTCTAGGTGGTCCTTACCCACACAATCCGCAATGTCTAGAAATACATTCTTTAGTCATTGATACTGACCATCAGAGACAGGGCTTGGGCACGCTTCTTCTTGCGGCTTTGAAAGATGTGGCAGTTGAGCTGGATTACAAAGCTATTCGTTTGAAGAGTCCTGATGAGCTTCTTTCCTATTTTGAAATGAACGGTTTTATTGATGAAGAAGAGACAGATTCGCTTTATGCAGCTAGTCAAGGTTTTAGTATGATTTGGTTTAATCTCTTTTATCTGGAGGCGCAATGAAAATTAGGAAAGCAAGATTAGAAGATTTGGATCGTATCGTTGAGATTGAACTAGAAAATTTCTCGGTTGAAGAAGCCATTCCTCGCTCTGTTTTTGAGGCGCATTTGCGAGAAATTCAGACCTCGTTTCTGGTTGCAGAAAAAGAGGGCAGAATCATGGGGTATATAGAAGGGCCAGTTGGACCATACCGCCATCTGCAAGATCAGTCTTTTACAGAAGAGATAGAAGATTATAGTCATGAGCCTGGTGGCTATATCTCTGTAACCTGTCTTTCTATTGCCAAAGAAGCACAGGGCCTTGGACTTGGTCAAAAATTACTAACAACCTTGAAAGAACTGGCTCTTGAACACGAAAGAGAAGGCATTAATCTAACCTGTCATGACTATCTCATCGCCTACTACGAAAAGCATGGATTTGTCAATGAAGGTCTGTCTCAGTCAACCTTTGCAGGGGAAACTTGGTATGATATGGTCTGGGAAGCTAATACTCTTCGAAAATCAAATTCAAACCATGTCAGCGTCGCCTTACCGTATATATGTGACTGACTTCGTCAGTCTTATCTACAACCTCAAAACAGTGTTTTGAGCAACCTGCGGCTAGCTTTCTAGTTTGCTCTTTGATTTTCATTGAGTATAAAAAATAAGCCAGAAAAGCATGCTAGGTTGCTTTTCTTTCGTTTTTAAGATATAATATTATGGACTGTCAACAAGGAGGTAAATCTTTTGAGTGAAAATCCAAAAGAAGAAAAATTAAGCTTTAAAGAGCAGATTTTACGTGATTTAGAGAGAGTAAAAAAACAAGATAGAAGTGAGCAAGAAAACGAGATTACAAGTTTTGAAACTCCTTCGTCTCCAGAAGATTCAGTAGTTCCGTCAACTCAGGACCACGAACCTTCAGCAGAAGAGTTGATGGCTAATTCTCTCTCTGTTGTGGATCAAATATTAAAGAACGCTCCTAGTGTTCCGTCACGTTCAAATGATATTTCGGATGAAATTGCAGCAAATGAAGAAGTTGCAGAATCTAAAATTGAAGCGGCTGCTGAGCCTGTAGTTGCACCTGTAGAACCTATTTTTGAGCCAGTTCAACCGAAAGTGGAACCTGTAAAGCTTAACGAAGACAAAGAATTTAACGAGATTCCAACAAAGGTTGCGGTGTCGTATAAGACAAGTAAACAACCGGAAGAAGTTAGTACTCTTGCACAGGATAATGAGCTATCTGAGTCAGCTGAATTAACAGACAGCCTAGCTAGTGCTCCGAGACGTAGTCGTCGCGAAGCTACAAAATCAACTGCTAAGAAGAAGTCAAAAGGGAAAGGATGTCTTGTTGGCTTCTTGTTATTCTTGGTAGTTGTGTCTCTTGGTGGTTATTTTGGCTATGTCTATATTCAAGATTCATTTAAACCTATTGATGCGAATTCTAAGGAATATGTTACTGTTCAAATTCCAGAAGGTTCCAATGTCCAAGAAATTGGGAATGCTTTGGAAAAATCTGGTTTGGTCAAACATGGAATTATCTTCAGCTTGTATGCTAAGTACAAAAATTACTCTGATTTCAAATCAGGATACTATAATTTGATGAAGAGTATGAGTACGGATGATTTGATTAAAGAATTGCAAAAAGGTGGTACACCTGAACCTCAGGCCCCATCTCTTGCGAACTTGACAATTCCAGAAGGTTATACGATTGATCAAATCGCACAAGCAGTGGGACAACTTGAAGGTAATTTTAAAGAAGCTCTTACGGCAGATGCCTTCTTGACAAAAGTTCAAGATGAAACCTTTATTGCTCAAGAGGTAGCTAAGTATCCAAACTTGCTTGGAAGTTTGCCAACAAAAGAGTCTGGTGTTCGTTATCGTTTGGAGGGATATCTTTTCCCAGCAACCTACTCTATCAAGGAAAGCACAACTATTGAAAGTTTGATTGATGAGATGTTGTCTGCTATGGATAAGGCCTTATCAAACCATTATAGTGCGATTAAAGAAAAGAATTTGACGGTTAATGAACTATTGACGATTGCATCCCTTGTAGAAAAAGAGGGTGCTCAGACAGAAGATCGCAAAAAAATTGCTGGTGTCTTCTACAATCGTTTGAACCTTGGTATGCCACTTCAAAGCAATATTGCGATTCTATATGCTCAAGGAAAACTTGGTCAGAAAATTAGTTTAGCAGATGATGCTGGAATTGATACAAATATTGATTCACCTTTTAACGTCTATACTCGTCTAGGTCTTATGCCTGGGCCAGTTGATAGTCCAAGTCTTGATGCTATTGAAGCAAGTGTTAACCAAACAAAGAGTGAATACTTGTACTTTGTAGCCAATGTTGAAGATGGAAAAGTTTACTTTGCAACAACCAAAGATGAACATGATAAAAATGTTGCACAGCATATCAACAGCAAATTATCCCAATCAAGCAGTGCAAACTAAAATTATGTGGTTCGCCACATAATTTTGCTTTAAAAGTTAAATAAGAAAGTTGAGAAAAATGGCAGAAAAAACATATCCTATGACCCTTGCGGAAAAGGAAAAACTTGAAAAAGAATTAGAAGAATTGAAATTGGTCCGCCGACCAGAAGTGGTAGAACGCATTAAGATTGCCCGTTCATACGGTGACCTTTCTGAAAACAGTGAATATGAAGCAGCTAAGGATGAACAAGCCTTTGTCGAAGGACAAATCTCTAGCTTGGAAACAAAAATTCGCTATGCTGAAATCGTCAATAGTGACTCAGTTGCCCAAGACGAAGTAGCGATTGGCAAAACAGTTACTATCCAAGAAATTGGTGAGGACGAAGAAGAAGTTTATATTATTGTAGGTTCAGCAGGTGCAGATGCCTTTGCGGGTAAAGTTTCAAATGAAAGCCCAATTGGACAAGCCTTGATTGGCAAGAAAACAGGTGATACAGCAACCATTGAGACACCTGTTGGTAGCTATGATGTGAAAATCTTAAAGGTTGAAAAAACAGCCTAAAAGCAGAAAAAAGGAGTGGGGAGGCAGTGCGCTTCACTCACTCCTTTTTCCATTTTAAATTGAATTGGAGACGATATGAGTTCAAAGAAGAAAAAAAATAAGATGGAGCGTGGTCTGACCAATCGTCATGTGCAGGTTATGGCCATCGCTGGAACAATCGGAACAGGACTCTTTTTGGGAGCAGGTCGCTCTATTAGCCTAACAGGTCCTTCCATTGTACTGATTTATATGATTACAGGGGCCTTCATGTTCCTCATGATGCGTGCGGTTGGAGAAATGCTCTACCAAGACCCTGAGCAACATACCTTTATCAACTTTATCACGCGCCATTTAGGTAAGGGCTGGGGGTATTTCTCAGTTTGGTCTTACTGGTTATCCGTTGTCTTTATCGGTATGGCGGAAATCACTGCTATCTCTCACTATGTTCAGTTCTGGTTCCCTAGCTGGCCAAGTTGGATGATTGAGATTGGATTTTTAACTATTCTAGCCTTGGTCAATCTGATTGCGGTGAAGCTCTTTGGGGAAGTTGAGTTTTGGTTTGCTATGGTCAAGATTGTGGCTATTTTAGCTATGATTACCACAGGAGTCTTTATGGTCTTGACAGGCTTTAAGACACCACATGGAGTAGCAAGTTTGGCTAATATCGCCGATAATTTCTCCCTCTTCCCAAATGGTGGAGTTAACTTTGTCATGGCCTTCCAGATGGTTTTCTTTGCCTACCTCATGATTGAGTTTATCGGGGTAACGACTTCAGAAACAAAAAATCCACGTCAGGTCTTGCCAAAAGCCGTTAAGGAAATTCCTTTGCGTATCGCCTTTTTCTATGGAGGTGCCCTCTTAGCCATCATGGCTATCATTCCTTGGCGTGAACTTGCATCGGCTGATTCTCCCTTTGTTACGGTGTTTGAATTGGCAGGTATCAAGTGGGCAGCGGCCTTGATTAACTTCGTCGTTTTGACGTCAGCAGCATCTGCTCTTAACTCAACCCTTTATTCAACAGGTCGTCACTTGTATCAGATTGCTCATGATTCGCCAAATCGCTTCCTAAAGGCTATTAAAGCAGATACTCTTTCTCGCCATAATGTGCCACAAAATGCCATCATCGCTTCAGCAGTTTTGATTGCCCTAGCAGCCTTTATTAACATATTGCCAGGTGTTTCTGATGCCTTTGCCTTGATTACGGCATCATCATCAGGTGTCTATATCGCTATTTATATCTTGATTATGGTTGCTCACCTCAAGTATCGCAAGTCACCAGACTTTATGGCGGATGGCTATCTTATGCCCCATTATCGTTTCCTAAATCCGTTAACCATGCTCTTCTTTGCTTTTGTCTTTGTAACCCTCTTTTTACAAGAGTCTACATTTGTCGGAGCAATCGGTTCAGCTATCTGGATTATCGGTTTCGGTATTTATAGCCAGTGGAAATTTAGAAAATAGATTAAGGACTCATCAACTCAGGTTGGTGGGTTTTTGATAGTTTGACAGTCTATTGAAATAAGACTATAATCAAGCTGTAACAGTGTTTAAGGAGGTTTAGATGTACTTTAGATTGGAAAATAAGGAATCCCATAAATCACAAGAAATAGGGAATCTGATTCGTGCTTATAACCGTTCAAAAAGAGAAGAGGCTGAAAGTGAGCCACTTAATCTTTATGTCGAAGATGAAAAGGGCAATCTCCTGGCAGGTTTGATAGCAGAGACTTTTGGAAATTGGTTGGAAATCGAATATTTGTTTGTAAAAGAGGAACTGAGAGGGCAAGGAATCGGTTCAAAACTATTGCAGCAAGCAGAAACTGAAGCTGAGAATCGAAACTGTCGTTTTGCTTTTGTCAATACCTACCAGTTTCAAGCTCCTGATTTTTATAAAATGCATGGCTACAAGGAAATCTTTACCTTACAAGACTATCCCTACATTGGGCAAAGGTATTATTACCAAAAGAATCTGTAAGGTGAATATGAAGTGATAGGCTCGTACATGAGTATGGAGGTGGACTGATGGATATGAATAACTATCAATAATTAGCAGTTATAATCTAGAAATTGTGTCTTTCTAGCTGATATTGAGGACAATACAATCGCAGCTGAGACATTAGATGTGAAATCCTACGATGCTGTAGATGTTTTGAAAAAAATCGAATAAGCAGAAACTCTCTATCATTTAGGTGGTAGAGGTTTTTTGTTAATAGAAACCTATTTAATTTTCCTTAACAGATTAATTATATTATTTCTTTACGTTCAAAAAATTCTATGCTATACTTAGGGTGCATAATAGAAAAATATTAGTTGGGGGCTAAATTGTTGAAGTCGAATTTAGTAGATAAAATAAAAGAAAAAGAAATTGATTACTGGGACTTTAAAAATGTAACTGCTTCAGGCATGCATAAAATTAGTGCTTATCCAGCTACGATGGTTCCTGATATGCAATATGAATTAATTAAACTAATTAAAAGTGAAGATTCATCTATTACAAATATTCTTGATCCTTTTCATGGTTCTGGAACAACACTAGTAGAGGGTGAAAAGAATAACCTTTTTCCGATTGGCATAGATATTAACCCTTTAGCTAATCTTATTACAAAAGTTAAGCTGCAAGGTGTTAACAAAATATATATATATATAGCAAATAATAGAATTGAGAAATTTTTAAAAAGCAATAGTTTTGAATTTGATAAACACTATTTTTATAATATAGAAAAATGGTATCGAAAAGATTTTATAATAACGTTTAGTAAAATTCGTAGTGCTATTCAGAGAGAAAAATACAGATACGTAAGACAGTATTATTGGGTGTGTTTAATTAATATTTTAAAAAAATACAGTAATACAAGAAGTTCAACATTTAAATTGCATATAAAAGAGCAAAGCGCTATTGAAAAGATGGAAAACCACATCGTTGAAGATTTTATAAAGAGCATTAACGAATACTCTCAATATTTACCTGATTATAACAGAAGTAAAAAAATTGATTTAAAAATAGGAAAATCGGAAGATATTTTATTTGGAATGAAGAGCGATTCTGTCGATTTGATTGTTACTTCTCCTCCGTATGGAGATAATTCAACTACTGTAACATATGGACAGTACTCTATGCTACCGATATATTGGATTGATAGGAAGGATTTGGAGGTTTTTTCTGAAAATTTAATAGATAATTATTCAAGTATTGATTCAAATAGTTTAGGTGGATCTGGCAAAAGAAATAAACAAAAGCATCAGTCACACTATTTATCTGAGTATCTTGAAAGTATATCTCAAGATAAGCGAAAAAAAGTGGAAAATTTTGTAATAGACTATTTGGAAGTGATGATGCAAATGGGACGTGTTCTAAAAAAGGATAAGAGAATAGTTTTAACTTTAGGTGATCGACGTGTTGATAATAAAGTAGTGCCATTATCAAGTATTACGCAGGAATTTTTTGAAAATATTGGTTTTGAGTTGGAAGCTTCTATTACACGTAATATACCTATAAAGAGAATGCCAAGACGGGTTTCTAAAGTAAAAGATAAATCAGTGGAATCAATGAATCAAGAATATGTTTTGATATTAAGAAAAATAAAGGAGATTTAGATGCCTAATAAAGTTGAACAAATACCTATTACTGTAGCAGGTAATATATTGAGTGAATTATCAGAAAAAATTCCAAATAATATTATTGCTCTAAATGAGTTAATAAAAAATGCGTACGATGCTTGTTCTCCTAGTGTCGATATTACATTGGATTCGGAATCTAGACTACTTACAATTCGAGACTACGGAATTGGTATGGATACGGAGGGAATTAAAAAATTATTCCACATATCAAGTAGTGATAAGCAATATGGAGAAATTATTTCTTATAAGGATACTAAACGCTTAACTCAGGGGTCAAAAGGTTTGGGATTTTTATCTGTTTTTAGATTTGGGAAAAAAGTATATTGGAAAACAGCTCAAAATACTCAGATCTCAGAGTTTACTGTAGATTTTGATTCTTTGGTTACTGAATATAATATAACTGATAAGCGTTTAGATGTTACTCTTTCAAGTTCAGGAGATTTTATAGGTACTTTAATCCAAATTGAAATCAATGATTATAATGTCAATACTTTAAAAGGGTATCTTAGTGAAGAAGTTAATCGAAATAAAATTTTAAATTCTTTTATTGATGATAAAATATCTGACGGAAAAATTTCTGCCGATAAGAACTTTATTATAAAACTTAATATAGATGGAGAGATTAACTCAACCGATTATGAAATTCAATTACAGACACAAAATAAGCCTCGGCAGTTATTTGAAATAAATTATTCTTCGTCTGATCAAAATCTAGTCTTTAGGAAAGATGGTAAGGATATCTTTTCTGAGGAATTTAGTTTTAATTCAGATAGGTATTCTCTTGATATTAATTTAGCTGCCTATTATTTCGTTTCAAATGGAAAAAGTAAGATTAACTCTTTATTCTATAATCCTACTAATAATAACTTGACTCCTTTAATTTATATCAATAATAATTTATTTAACAACTATATGTTGTTTGATACTGAATTAATGATTACTAAAAAATATAGTGAAGTATTAAAGCAATTAATTGGTTATATTTCGATTAAATCTAGTGATTCATCAATACAGTTTAATTCTGATCGGACTCAATTTTCTCAGAGTGAGTTAACTGATGAGATTGCTCATTTCATTGAAAAATTAAATGAAGAAATTCAGAGAATTGGTGCTTCGTTGAAAAATGAATTAAGAGATTTTTCTGAGAAAACTGAGAAAACATTTATTCAAAATAGGATAGCTGAAGAAGAGACTTCTGATCTCAGAAATCTTAAAAAATATATTAGACCAAATTTTAAATTAAAAGATTTTATAATTTTTGAAAAACAAAGAGACAAATTAAAATGTACTCTTTTTGATAAGGAAATTCTATTAGATATTATTCCAAAGACAAAAGAAACAATAAATTTGGGAATAGTTGAATCATGGATTGATATAGATGATCTAGACAAGAAGATTCCTAATTTAAAGGAATTAATTCAAGTTGCTACAGATATTTATTTTAACGAAGAAAAAGTGAGAGAATTTAATGAAACACAAGAAGGTGAATGGTTGATTAAGAAAGAGACAGATTCCACAATAACTTCTCTAAAGATAATTTTGAAAAAGCCAGTCCAGCCTAAAATAGAAGTGCACAAAATTGATTTATTACGCGATGTTGATTACAAATTAGAAACTATTTTTACTTTATATAATAGTTTAGGAATTCCATGGAAGAGAATAGAACCGAATATAACAACAAATGGGAATCATACAATCAGATATGATGGAAGAAAAGGAGAAATAAGGTTTGGTAGAAATGGAGAGCAAACTATAACTGTAAGTGTAAAGGATAAAGATACTAAACTAGAATATGAAAGTGATTTTACTTTTAGGATAAAATCGTCTGAGGAGTACGAAATAAAACCTGAACAATTAAAACAGTCCTTGATTAGATTGCCAATCACCGAAACTCCAAATTTTTCTTCAGATATCAAAGTTTTAATAAATGAAATTAACGAGTTATTTAAGACTGATTACAGTATTATTCCTGTAATTTCTTATAGAACTCTTATTGAACTGACTGTTAATGATATATTAAATAACATTGAAGAAGAAAAGAAAACAGATTTATCAAAGAACTATAATAAAGTTATTTCAATGGCAGAAGATATCATCAAGGATTCACACCTTGATGATAAAGATAAGCAGATACTATTAAGCATATATAAATATATTCAGTCTCAAAGTGAAGTTAATGCTTTTATTGCATTTTTAAACTTATCTGTACATAATGGATCTAGGATAATTACAAAAGAAGATTTAAAAACAAAAACACAAGAAATACAATTACTCCTTGTATTATTGCACTTAACCTCTCAATGATGTTTAATATTTTTTCTAAAACACTCTCTATTTTTTGTGATAGAGAGTTTTTTTGTTAATAAAATTTTACAAAATGACATTTATATATTGCATTAAGTTAGATATATGATATAATGTTGTTGAAAAGAGGCGCAACTTTTTAAAACTATAAGGAGGACGAAGGTGGTTAAAAATTTAAAATTAAAATTAGCTCGGGTTGAGCTTGATTTAACACAAGGTCAACTGGCAGAGGCTGTTGGTGTGACACGCCAGACTATTGGTTTGATAGAGGCTGGAAAATACAATCCCAGTCTCTCGCTCTGCCAGTCCATTTGCAGATGTTTAGGGAAAACCCTAGACCAATTATTTTGGGAGGAAGAAGATGGTAAATAAATTTATTCATTATCAATTACTTGACGAAAGAGAAGAACAACTAATCAATAAAGCTGGGGCAGAGTCTTTTTCACTCTTTATTGGGCTTGTACTTCTAAGCTATTTGGTGGCTGTATTGGCTCCATCTCTTTTTAATCCGAATTTTCTAGTCTATACTCTGATAGTAGGGATTTTCTTCTTTTTCAATCGTGCCCGTTATCTGGGAGTGACCTACTATAGTCGTTTTCATTTTACGATTTTGGGTTGTTTTTTCCTAACCTTGGCTATTACGGCTCTTTTGATGTTACAGAATTATCAATTCAACATAGAAATTTATCAGCACAATCCTTTGAACGTTAAATACCTATCTGCTTGGGCAATTACTTATGTCATTTACCTTCCCTGGGTCTTTATTGGCAATCTTGGTCTTAAGAGCTATGGAGAATGGGCTCAGAAAAAGTTTGAACAAGATATGGATGAACTGGAGAGTGGAGAATAGCTTGTTACTCTTTTCTCAATCCAGCTAAAATGTGTTATAATAGTACTAATTTATCGGACGGTGTGAAAGTGGTAGAATACGTTCATACCTTTGTAAAGTAGGAAGTAGGAAAAGTATGTATCCAGATGATAGTTTGACATTGCACACGGACTTGTACCAGATTAACATGATGCAGGTTTACTTTGACCAAGGAATTCACAATAAAAAGGCGGTCTTTGAGGTTTATTTCCGCCAACAGCCTTTTAAGAATGGCTATGCGGTTTTTGCTGGTTTGGAAAGAATTGTGAATTATCTTGAAGATTTACGTTTTTCAGACAGTGATATTGCCTATTTGGAGTCGCTTGGTTATCATGGGGCATTCTTGGACTATCTCCGCAATTTCAAGTTGGAGTTGACCGTTCGTTCTGCCCAAGAAGGGGACATGGTTTTTGCTAATGAACCGATTGTACAGGTGGAAGGCCCTCTAGCCCAATGTCAATTGGTCGAAACGGCTCTTTTGAACATCGTCAACTACCAGACATTAGTGGCGACTAAGGCAGCTCGTATTCGCTCGGTTATTGAAGATGAACCCTTGATGGAGTTTGGGACACGTCGGGCGCAAGAAATGGATGCGGCTATCTGGGGAACACGCGCAGCGGTGATTGGTGGTGCCAATGGAACCAGCAACGTGCGTGCTGGTAAGCTCTTTGACATTCCTGTCTTGGGGACCCATGCCCATGCTTTGGTACAGGTTTATGGTAACGACTATGAGGCCTTCAAGGCTTACGCTGCGACCCACAAAAATTGTGTCTTTCTTGTGGATACTTATGACACCCTTCGTATTGGTGTGCCAGCTGCCATTCAGGTGGCGCGTGAGTTGGGCGACCAGATTAACTTTATGGGTGTGCGAATTGACTCTGGGGATATTGCCTACATTTCTAAGAAAGTCCGTCAGCAACTGGACGAGGCTGGATTTACAGAGGCTAAGATTTATGCTTCAAATGATTTGGACGAAAATACCATTCTCAACCTCAAGATGCAAAAGGCCAAGATTGATGTCTGGGGTGTGGGAACCAAGCTGATTACAGCCTATGATCAGCCAGCTCTTGGGGCAGTTTATAAGATTGTTGCAATTGAAGATGAAAATGGGAACATGCGCAATACGATTAAGCTGTCAAATAATGCTGAAAAAGTGTCTACACCAGGTAAGAAGCAGGTGTGGCGCATTACCAGTCGTGAAAAAGGCAAGTCAGAAGGCGACTACATCACTTATGACGGTGTGGATGTGAGCGACATGACAGAAATCAAGATGTTCCATCCGACCTATACCTACATCAAGAAGACCGTTCGTAATTTTGATGCCGTTCCTCTCTTGGTGGATATCTTCAAAGACGGAAAATTGATTTACAACCTGCCTAGCCTGACTGAGATTCAGGATTATGCTCGTAAGGAATTTGACAAGCTTTGGGATGAGTACAAGCGTGTGCTCAATCCGCAGCATTATCCAGTGGATTTGGCGCGTGATGTATGGCAAGATAAGATGGACTTGATTGACAAGATGCGCAAGGAAGCCCTTGGCGAAGGAGAAGAAGAATGAGTTTGCAAGAGACTATTATCCAGCAACTAGGGGTTAAGCCAGTGATTGACGCTCAGGAAGAAGTCCGTCGTTCCATTGATTTCTTAAAAAGATATCTGAAAAAACATCCCTTCCTAAAAACCTTTTTACTAGGGATTTCTGGGGGTCAGGACTCAACGTTGGCAGGTCGTTTGGCTCAACTGGCCATGGAAGAACTGCGAGCTGAAACGGGCGATGATAGCTACAAATTTATCGCTGTCCGCCTGCCTTATGGAGTACAAGCCGATGAAGCAGATGCTCAAAAAGCCCTAGCCTTCATCCAGCCAGATGTCAGCTTGGTTGTGAATATCAAGGAATCAGCTGATGCCATGACAGCTGCAGTTGAAGCGACAGGTAGTCCTGTCTCAGACTTCAACAAGGGCAATATCAAGGCTCGTTGCCGTATGATTGCTCAGTATGCCCTTGCTGGTTCCCATAGCGGAGCGGTCATTGGAACAGACCACGCTGCGGAAAATATCACAGGCTTTTTTACCAAGTTTGGTGACGGTGGTGCGGATATTCTCCCTCTTTACCGTCTTAATAAACGCCAAGGAAAACAACTCTTGAAGGAACTTGGTGCAGACCCAGCCCTTTATGAAAAAATTCCAACAGCAGACCTAGAAGAAGACAAACCAGGCCTAGCTGACGAAGTAGCCCTCGGTGTCACTTATGAAGAGATTGACGACTACCTAGAAGGCAAAACAATCAGCCCAGAAGCTCAAACAAGAATCGAAAACTGGTGGCACAAAGGCCAACATAAACGCCACCTACCAATCACCGTATTTGATGATTTTTGGGAGTGAAAACCTCCAGTGGAGGTTTTCAGCCTCTCACTTATTACCTGGAAATTCAAAAGCAAAGTAAATTGAAATTGAAATTGAAGTTGAAGTTGAAGTTGAAGTTGGGCAGAGAATCATCTATCAGAAAGCGAGGTAGCGTCATAAAAGCAATCGGTACGCAAATATTACAGACAGATCGTTTAATCTTGCGAAGATTTGTGGAAAGTGATGCAGAAGCCATGTTTCAGAATTGGGCTTCATCCGCTGAGAATCTGACCTATGTCACTTGGGATCCCCATTCTGATGTCGAGGTGACTCGAAATTCGATTCGTAACTGGGTTGCCTCCTATACTAATCCCAACTATTACAAATGGGCTATTTGCCTCAAAGAAGACCCGAAACAAGTGATTGGAGATATCAGCATCGTTACAATAGATGAGAACGATTCTTCTTGTGAAATTGGCTATGTACTAGGCAAGGTTTACTGGGGACATGAGATTATGACAGAAGCCTTGAAAGCTGTCTTGGACTTCTGTTTTACTCAAGCAGGTTTTCAAAAGGTCAGAGCTCGTTACGCCAGTCTCAACCCAGCTTCAGGCCGTGTGATGGAGAAGGCTGGAATGTCCTATCTAAAAACTATTGCCAATGGTGTGGAGAGAAAAGACTACGTTTCGAACCTTATTTATTACCAGATAAGCAGAGAAGAGTAGTGAATTTTCTTTTCTGTATCTATCAAAGTCAGACCTTGTCTGGCTTTTTTTGTGCCAGATTTCTGAATAAACTGATTAAATTCCTATTTTTCCCTATCATTGTCCCTTTTTTTTCTTAGAGTTGGGAATTATAATAGACTTATCAAAAGAAAGAAGGGTGAAAAGATATGGATAATGTAATCTTTTTTATCAGTGTTTTTCTTGCTGGAATTCTTTCCTTCTTTTCTCCTTGTATCTTACCCTTGTTACCGGTCTATGCAGGGGTCTTGTTGGATGATAAAGATGGTGCTCAGGTTTCTAGCGGAAAAATTTCAATCTCAATTGTCAGTTTAGTGCGAACTCTGGCCTTTATAGCGGGGATTTCTTTTATCTTTATCTTACTGGGCTATGGAGCTGGTTTTTTAGGCAATTTGCTGTATGCTTCTTGGTTTCAGTATGTGACAGGTGCAGTTATCATTCTCTTGGGCTTACACCAGATGGAAGTTTTACATTTGCAGGGACTCTACAAGGAAAAAAGGCTACAATTAAAGAGACAGGGTCAAAACGCTAACGGCTATAGTCAGGCATTTTTACTGGGGTTGACCTTTAGTTTTGCTTGGACGCCATGTGTAGGGCCGGTTCTGGGGTCTGTTTTGGCTTTAGCGGCTTCAGGTGGTTCAGGAGCTTGGCAGGGAGCTGGTCTCATGTTAATCTACACGCTAGGTTTGGCGCTACCATTTTTGGTTTTAGCTCTAGCCTCCAGCTATGTTTTGAAACATTTCCGAAAACTTCATCCCTATCTCGGAATACTCAAAAAAGTGGGTGGTTTCCTCATTATCGTGATGGGAATCTTGGTGCTTTTGGGAAATGCTTCCATTTTGACTACATTATTTGAATAGAGAGGAAGAAGAAATGAAAAAATGGCAAACATGTGTTCTTGGAGCAGGTTCGCTCCTTTGTTTGACGGCTTGTTCAGGCAAGTACATGACCAGTGAACACCAAATGAAAGATGAGATGAAGATGGAGCAGACAGCTAGTAAAACAAGCACGGCTAAAGGGAAAGAGGTGGCTGATTTTGAACTGACGGGAGTAGATGGCAAGACCTACCGCTTATCTGATTATAAGGGTAAGAAAGTCTATCTCAAATTCTGGGCGTCTTGGTGTTCTATCTGTTTGGCCAGTCTTCCAGATACGGATGAAATCGCTAAGGATGCTGGTGATGACTATGTAGTTTTGACAGTGGTCTCTCCTGGACACAAAGGTGAACAAGCTGAAGCAGAATTTAAGAACTGGTACAAGGGCTTGGATTATAAAAATATTCCAGTTCTAATTGACTCATCAGGAAAACTTTTGGAAAGTTATGGTGTCCGTTCTTACCCAACTCAAGCCTTTATAGACAAGGAAGGCAAGCTGGTCAAAACGAAACCAGGTTTTATGGATAAGGATATGATTTTAAAGACATTGAAAGAAATGGGGTAGAGAAAGGTCATGAATGGTAAAGTAAAATTGTTTGTCTTGGCAGGGATTTTTTTCCTAGCCATAACCGGTTTCTATTTTCTATTGATGCGAAATGCAGGGCGGGCAGATAGCTCGCAAATTGAGAAAGCGTCAGTCAGCCAAGGAGGAAAAACAGTGAAAAAAACAGAAGTGAGTAAAGATGCAGATTTGCACGAAATTTATCTAGCTGGGGGATGTTTCTGGGGAGTTGAGGAGTATTTTTCTCGAGTTCCCGGGGTGACGGATGCCGTTTCAGGCTATGCAAATGGTAGAGGGGAAACAACCAAGTACGAATTGATTAACCAAACAGGTCATGCGGAGACTGTCCATGTCACTTATGATGCCAAGCAAATTTCTCTCAAGGAAATCCTGCTTCATTACTTCCGCATTATCAATCCAACTAGCAAAAATAAACAAGGGAATGATGTGGGAACCCAGTACCGTACTGGTGTTTATTACACAGATGACAAGGATTTAGAGGTGATTAACCAAGTCTTTGATGAGGTGGCTAAGAAATACGATCAACCTCTAGCAGTTGAAAAGGAAACCTTGAAGAATTTTGTAGTGGCAGAGGATTACCACCAAGACTATCTCAAGAAAAATCCAAATGGCTACTGTCATATCAATGTCAATCAGGCGGCCTACCCCGTCATCGATGCCAGCAAATATCCCAAACCAAGTGATGAGGAATTGAAAAAGACCTTGTCATCTGAGGAGTATGCAGTTACCCAGAAAAATCAAACAGAACGAGCTTTTTCAAACCGCTACTGGGATAAATTTGAACCTGGTATTTATGTGGATGTAGCAACTGGCGAACCCCTCTTTTCATCAAAGGATAAGTTCGAGTCTGGTTGTGGTTGGCCTAGTTTCACCCAACCCATTAGTCCAGATGTTGCTACTTACAAAGAAGATAAGTCTTACAATATGACACGCATGGAAGTGCGGAGCCGAGTTGGAGATTCTCACCTTGGCCATGTCTTTACGGATGGACCACAGGACAAGGGTGGCTTGCGCTACTGTATTAATAGTCTCTCTATCCGCTTTATTCCCAAAAACCAAATGGAAGAAAAAGGCTACGCTTATTTACTAGATTATGTTGATTAAAAGGGCTTTCCTAAGCAGTTAGAGGAGAATTTTGCTATACTGATACTAGTAAATGACAAAGGAGAGAAGCATGACCTATACAATCTTAATCGTAGAAGATGAATATCTGGTAAGACAAGGCTTGACCAAGCTGGTCAATGTAGCAGCCTACGATATGGAAATCATCGGTCAGGCTGAAAATGGAAGGCAGGCTTGGGAATTGATACAAAAGCAGGTGCCGGATATCATTTTAACCGATATCAACATGCCTCAGCTAAATGGTATCCAGTTGGCCAGTCTGGTACGAGAAATCTATCCTCAGGTGCATTTGGTATTTTTAACGGGCTACGATGATTTTGATTATGCCTTGTCTGCTGTCAAACTCGGTGTGGACGATTACCTGCTCAAGCCCTTTTCTCGTCAGGATATTGAGGAAATGTTGGGGAAAATCAAGCAAAAGTTGGATAAGGAAGAGAAAGAAGAGCAGTTACAAGATTTATTGACCGATAAGTTTGAGGGAAATATGGCCCAGAAAATCCAGTCCCATCTGGCTGATAGCCAGTTTAGTTTAAAGTCTTTGGCCAGTGACTTGGGCTTTAGTCCGACTTATCTGAGTTCTTTGATTAAGAAAGAGTTGGGACTACCTTTTCAGGATTACCTGGTGAGAGAACGTGTCAAACAAGCCAAGCTCTTGCTTTTAACTACAGATCTGAAGATTTATGAGATCGCAGAGAAAGTTGGTTTTGAAGATATGAACTACTTTACTCAACGTTTTAAACAGATTGCAGGTGTGACACCTCGTCAGTTTAAGAAGGGAGAAGGCCGATGAAGCGTTCTTCTCTCCTAGTCAGAATGGTTATTTCCATCTTTCTGGTCTTTCTCATTCTCCTAGCTCTGGTCGGGACTTTCTACTATCAATCTAGTTCTTCAGCCATTGAGACTACCATTGAAGGCAATAGCCAAACGACTATCAGTCAAACTAGCCACTTTATCCAGTCTTATATCAAAAAATTAGAAACCACCTCGACTAGTTTGACCCAGCAGACGGATGTCCTAGCCTATGCTGAGAATCCCAGTCAAGACAAGGTCAAGGGAATCCGAAATCTGTTTTTGACCATCTTAAAGTCAGACCAGGACTTGAAAACTGTTGTGCTGGTGACTAAATCCGGTCAGGTCATTTCTACAGATGATAGTGTGCAGATGAAAACTTCCTCTGATATGATGGCTGAGGATTGGTACCAAAAGGCTATTCATCAGGGAGCTAAGCCTGTTTTAACACCAGCTCGTAAATCGGACAGTCAGTGGGTTATTTCTGTTACTCAGGAACTTGTTGATGCAAAGGGAGCCAATTTGGGTGTGCTTCGTTTGGATATTTCATATGAAACTCTGGAAGCCTATCTCAACCAACTCCAATTGGGTCAGCAGGGCTTTGCCTTTATTATCAATGAAAACCATGAATTTGTTTATCATCCTCAACACACAGTTTATAGTTCGTCTAGCGAAATGGAGGCTATGAAACCCTACATTGAGACAGGGCAGGGCTATACTCCAGATCACAAATCCTACGTCAGCCAGGAAAGGATTGCTGGAACTGATTGGACGGTGCTTGGTGTGTCTTCGTTGGAGAAGTTAGATCAGGTTCGGAGTCAACTCATGTGGACCTTGCTTGGAGCCAGTGTCACATCTCTTCTTGCCTGTCTCTGCTTGGTGTGGCTTAGTCTTAAACGCTGGATTGCTCCGCTGAATGATTTGAGAGAAACCATGCTGGAGATTGCTTCTGGTAATCAGAATCTTCGTGCCAAGGAAACTGGTGCCCATGAACTGCGAGAAGTGACTCGCCAGTTTAATGCTATGTTGGATCAGATTGATCAGCTGATGGCAGCTATTCGCAGGCAGGAAGAAACAACCCGTCAGTATGAACTTCAAGCCTTGTCGAGCCAGATTAATCCGCATTTCCTTTATAATACCTTGGACACCATCATTTGGATGGCTGAATTTCAGGATAGTCAGCGAGTGGTTCAGGTGACCAAGTCCCTAGCGACCTATTTCCGCTTGGCGCTCAATCAAGGCAAGGATTTGATTTGCCTGTCTGACGAAATCAATCATGTCCGCCAGTATCTCTTTATCCAGAAACAACGCTATGGCGATAAGCTGGAATACGAAATTAATGAAAATCCTGCCTTTGATAAGCTAGTTTTGCCCAAGCTGGTGTTACAACCTCTTGTAGAGAATGCCCTTTACCATGGCATTAAGGAGAAGGAAGGTCAGGGACATATTAAAGTTTCTGTTCAGAAGAAGGAGACAGGACTAGTCATCCGCATTGAGGATGATGGGGTTGGTTTCCAAGATGCTGGCGATAGTAGTCAAAGTCAACTCAAACGTGGGGGGGTTGGTCTTCAAAATGTTGATCAACGGCTCAAACTTCATTTTGGAGAAGATTACCAAATGAAGATCGATTCTATTCCCTCAAAAGGAACGACAGTTGAAATATACATAAATAGAATAGAAACTAGCTAACTCCCAGTTCATTCTGGGAGTTTTATGCGTAATTAGGCAAGCTTTCTAGGTTGTCTATCTTGCTAAAAAGTAGAAAAAACGATATGATAGATAATGACAAAAGAGGTATCAAGTATGAAGGAAAAAGACATTCAAAGAGAAACAAGCCAGATTGTAAAAGATGTATTAGAAAAGGCCAATTTGAAGCAAGGATCTATCTTTGTTTTGGGCCTTTCTTCTAGTGAGGTGATAGGTGGTCAGATTGGCAAGGAATCTAGCCAAGAAATTGGGGAAATCATTGTGAAGACCATCCTAGATATCTTAGAGGAAAAAGGAATTCATCTAGCTGTTCAAGGTTGTGAACATGTCAATCGGGCCCTCGTCGTTGAACGTCAGGTGGCAGAGCAGTTTGGTCTGGAAATTGTCAGTGTCCTTCCTACCCTTCATGCAGGAGGTTCAGGTCAGTTGGCAGCCTTCAAGTTTATGCAAGATCCAGTTGAGGTTGAATTTATCAAGGCTCATGCTGGATTGGATATCGGGGACACTGCAATTGGCATGCATGTCAAGCATGTTCAGGTTCCGATTCGCCCTCTTTTGAGAGAAATTGGGCATGCCCATGTAACGGCTCTTGCTAGCCGTCCAAAATTAATTGGAGGTGCGCGTGCGCATTATCCACAAGATTCTATCAGAAAGTCGTGAGAATGAAAAAAACAAAACAACAACTAGAAAAAATCACCAAATATTCGATTCGTAAGCTAACTGTTGGGGTAGGTCCTGTAGCCATTGGGGCCTTCCTTTTTGGAGCCAGTACCCTTTCAGTAGATAAGGTGCACGCCAATGAAGTCGGTGGTGCTCATAGTGTTCATTACCGTTATTTGGCGGAGCAGGAATTGACCGAGTCTGAAAAAGCTCTGATTCATCATGAGGTTCCAACAGAGTTTCAAGATGAAGATATTATTTATGTAGTTTATCGCAAGAAGGCGACTACCAGTCAACAACTTCCTTACACAGGAAGTAAGGAAGTTGCTCTAGCAGGTCTTGGCTTGGCAACAGCCTCGCTAGCGGTTCTATTAGTTTCAAAGAAACACCGCAGTAAAGTACTAGGGGTTCTCTTAATCAGTTCTATTGGAGTCAGCAATTTTGTACCTTTTACTGCCTTTGCATTTGAAAATAAAGAGTTGCTTTCTTATAACCAAACTATTTCAGCCTCTACACAAGAAGGCCTGGCTAAAGGAGTTATTCATATTGAAGGATATGAGTATGTTGGTTACTTTAAAGAATCAAAATCGACTATCAACACAAGCAGTAAAAAAGGCGAATCTTTAGTTCAAGAATCGCAAGCAGCATATACTGGAAAGATTGAGGCTAAAGGTACTCAAGAAACTGGTAAAGAGGGCGAGTCTTTAGTTCAAGAACCGCAAGCAGCATATACTGGCAAGGTTGAGGCTAAAGGCACTCAAGAGACTGGTAAAGAGGGCGAATCCTTAGTTCAAGAACCGCAAGCAGCATAT
>NZ_JAKUXK010000015.1:0-39668 GCF_026782865.1 Streptococcus mitis | reverse complement strand
CCCCTGTGAGATATGGAAGTCGCTTAGCTCTAGGGAGTTTAGCTCAGCTGGGAGAGCATCTGCCTTACAAGCAGAGGGTCAGCGGTTCGATCCCGTTAACTCCCATTTAAGCGGGTGTAGTTTAGTGGTAAAACTACAGCCTTCCAAGCTGTTGTCGCGAGTTCGATTCTCGTCACCCGCTTTGAACTTTGTTCAAAATACCAAGTTTTTAACTTGGGCGCGTAGCTCAGGTGGTTAGAGCGCACGCCTGATAAGCGTGAGGTCGGTGGTTCGAGTCCACTCGTGCCCATAAAGTTTGGTCCGTTGGTCAAGGGGTTAAGACACCGCCTTTTCACGGCGGTAACACGGGTTCGAATCCCGTACGGACTATTTTGGAGGATTACCCAAGTCCGGCTGAAGGGAACGGTCTTGAAAACCGTCAGGCGTGTAAAAGCGTGCGTGGGTTCGAATCCCACATCCTCCTTTTGTATTAACGCGGGATGGAGCAGCTCGGTAGCTCGTCGGGCTCATAACCCGAAGGTCGTAGGTTCAAATCCTGCTCCCGCAATAAGGCTCGGTAGCTCAGTTGGTAGAGCAATGGATTGAAGCTCCATGTGTCGGCGGTTCGATTCCGTCTCGCGCCATTTATATATTTTGGAAGGGTAGCGAAGAGGCTAAACGCGGCGGACTGTAAATCCGCTCCTTCGGGTTCGGGGGTTCGAATCCCTCCCCTTCCATTTTACGGGCATAGTTTAAAGGTAGAACTAAGGTCTCCAAAACCTTCAGTGTGGGTTCAATTCCTACTGCCCGTGTTAATAGAATTATGGCGGGTGTGGTGAAGTGGTTAACACACCAGATTGTGGCTCTGGCATGCGTGGGTTCGATCCCCATCACTCGCCTATTTTATATTATTGGGGTATAGCCAAGCGGTAAGGCAAGGGACTTTGACTCCCTCATGCGTTGGTTCGAATCCAGCTACCCCAGTTACTATTTGCCGGCGTGGCGGAATTGGCAGACGCGCTGGACTCAAAATCCAGTGTCCGCAAGGACGTGCCGGTTCGACCCCGGCCGCCGGTATAGTATAGAGTTAAGGAACGTTGTAAATCTTCGTTCCTTTTTTATATTATTTTTGGTATAATAATAGTTATTCAAATTTTATTTAGATTATGAAAGTGTAGGGAAGTATGTCTCGTTCTATCGATTTATTAAAACATCGGTATTTGAAAAATATTAAAGAAAATCCTGAATTGTTTGTTGGGATTGAGCTGGAATATCCTGTTGTAAACTTGGAAGGGGATGCTACAGATGTTGAAGTTATCAAGCATTTATTTGGATATCTAGTTTCTGATTTGCATTTAACTGTAGAAAAGGTTGATGATTTTGGAAATCCTATTCAGCTAGTGGATCCAGTAAGTCAGGATGCTATTTTATTTGAAGTTTCCTATACAACGATTGAGTTTGCATTTGGTAAGGCTGAAACGATACAAGAGGTTGAAGAACGTTTAAATATTTATATGGAAGCAATCCAGAAGAAGTTAGCTGAATCAAATCATGCTATTGTTGGCTGTGGTATTCATCCCAACTGGGATAAAAATGAGAATTGTCCAGTGGCTTATCCACGCTATCAGATGTTGATGGATTATTTGAATTTGAGTAGAAATGTTACTAAATCAAACTTACATCATTTCCCTGAATATGGTGCGTTTATCTGTGGGAGTCAGGTTCAGCTGGATATTTCAAAGTCTAACTACCTACGGGTGATTAATGCTTTTACTCAAATTGAAGCGGTTAAAGCTTATTTATTTGCAAACTCTGAGTTTACAGGTGCGGATTGGGATACGAAAATTTCAAGGGATATTTTCTGGGAAGAATCCATGCATGGCATCTATCCAGAAAACGTCGGGGTCAATGCTAGACTCTTTAAAGATGAGGATGATTTTTTTGACTATCTCGATCATTCTGCGATTTTTACTGCGGAACGTGATGGACAAACCTATTATTTTTATCCGATTCAGGCTAGGGACTATTTGGCTACATCTGAAATCCAAGCATATGCTCTTAATGGGGATGAGATTCTTATTTATCCTCAAGAGAAGGATTTTGAAACTCATCGTAGTTATCAGTACCAAGACTTAACGACTCGCGGAACAGTTGAGTTTCGTAGTGTGTGTACTCAGCCTCTTGATAGAACTTTTGCTTCTGCTGCCTTTCACTTGGGATTGTTGGTTAATTTAGATAAGTTAGAAGCTTACTTAGAAACAGCACCTTTCTTTAAAGAATTTGGGCGAAATTATAAGTTTTTAAGGCGACAATTTTCTAAGAAAAAGCTTACAGATGAGGAAGAAACTGCGATTATAGAGTTTTCAAAAGACTTACTTCTGTTAGCTGAGGAAGGACTGAAGATGAGAAATAAGCAAGAAATGAGCTATTTAGAGCCTTTGAAAGAAGAATTGGGACTATAATTTCTATTATAAAGGGAGAATTTTCTGAAAAATCATGATATAATGGAAGAGACTATAGATAAAGGATAGAGAGTAATGACATTAGTTTATCAATCAACGCGTGATGCCAACAATACAGTAACTGCCAGCCAAGCAATTTTGCAAGGTTTGGCGACGGACGGTGGTTTGTTTACACCACTTACTTATCCAAAGGTAGATTTGGACTTTGACAAATTGAAAGATGCTTCTTACCAGGAAGTTGCTAAGCTAGTTTTGTCAGCATTTTTAGATGACTTTACAGCTGAGGAGTTGGACTACTGTATCAACAATGCCTACGATAGCAAATTTGATACTCCAGCTATCGCGCCATTAGTGAAATTAGACGGACAATATAACTTAGAGCTTTTCCATGGTTCAACGATTGCCTTTAAGGATATGGCCTTGTCTATCTTGCCATACTTTATGACGACTGCTGCTAAGAAACATGGTTTGGAAAATAAGATTGTTATCTTGACAGCGACATCTGGTGACACGGGGAAAGCTGCTATGGCAGGGTTTGCGGATGTGCCTGGAACTGAGATTATCGTCTTTTATCCAAAGGATGGTGTCAGCAAGGTTCAAGAGTTGCAAATGACTACTCAGACTGGTGATAATACTCATGTTATCGCTATTGATGGTAACTTTGATGATGCTCAAACAAATGTGAAGCATATGTTTAACGATGTAGCCCTTCGTGAAAAGTTGGCTACCAATAAACTGCAATTTTCATCTGCCAACTCTATGAATATCGGTCGTTTGGTGCCACAGATTGTTTATTATGTTTATGCCTATGCTCAGTTGGTTAAGACTGGTGATATTGTGGCTGGTGATAAGGTCAACTTTACCGTACCAACAGGAAACTTTGGAAATATCTTGGCTGCCTTTTATGCCAAAAAAATCGGCCTCCCAGTTGGCAAATTAATCTGTGCTTCAAATGACAACAATGTTTTGACAGACTTCTTCAAGACACGTGTCTACGATAAGAAACGTGAGTTTAAGGTAACAACTAGTCCATCTATGGATATCTTGGTATCTTCAAACTTGGAACGTTTGATTTTCCATCTTTTGGGTAATGATGCGATTAAGACAGCTGAACTCATGAATGCCTTGAATAGCCAAGGACAATATGAATTGACTGATTTTGATGTAGAGATTCTGGAGCTCTTTGCAGCTGAATATGCGACTGAGGAAGAAACAGCGGCAGAAATCAAGCGTGTTTATGAGTCAGATTCTTATATTGAGGATCCACATACGGCGGTTGCCTCAGCAGTTTATAGAAAATACCAAGCGGTTACTGATGATGCGACTAAGACAGTGATTGCTTCAACAGCTAGTCCATACAAGTTCCCAGTGGTTGCAGTAGAAGCTGTAACAGGCAAAGTAGGCTTGACTGACTTTGAAGCCTTGGCTCAATTACATGACATTTCAGGAGTGGCAGTGCCGCCAGCAGTTGATGGACTTGAAACAGCTCCTGTTCGTCATAAGACAACTGTGGCAGCTGCTGACATGCAAGCAGCGGTTGAGGATTATCTAGGACTTTAAGACAGAGGAAGTAAACTCGGTTGGGAAACCAACTGAGTTTCTTTTCATCAGGAGGAGAGATTGTTTAAGAAAAATAAAGACATTCTTAATATTGCATTGCCAGCTATGGGTGAAAACTTTTTGCAGATGCTCATGGGAATGGTGGACAGTTATTTGGTTGCTCATTTAGGATTGATAGCTATTTCAGGTGTATCAGTCGCTGGTAATATCATCACCATTTATCAGGCGATTTTCATTGCTCTTGGGGCAGCTATTTCTAGTGTTATTTCAAAAAGTTTGGGGCAGAAGGATCAGTCTAAGCTAGCCTATCATGTGACTGAGGCGTTGAAAATTACTTTACTATTAAGTTTCCTTTTAGGAGCTTTGTCTATCTTCGCTGGACAAGAGATGATAGGACTTTTGGGAACTGAACAGGCTGTGGCCGAAAGTGGAGGACTCTATCTATCTTTGGTAGGCGGATCGATTGTTCTTTTGGGATTAATGACTAGCTTGGGAGCCTTGATTCGTGCAACGCATAATCCACGTCTGCCCCTCTATGTGAGTCTCTTATCCAATGCCTTGAATATTCTTTTTTCCAGTCTAGCTATTTTTGTACTGGATATGGGGATAGCGGGTGTTGCTTGGGGGACTATTCTGTCTCGTTTGGTTGGTCTTGTGATTTTGTGGTCACAATTAAAACTTCCTTATATGAAACCGACTTTTGGTTTAGATAAGGAACTATTGACCTTGGCATTGCCAGCAGCTGGAGAGCGACTTATGATGAGGGCTGGAGATGTAGTAATCATTGCCTTAGTCGTTTCTTTTGGGACGGAGGCAGTAGCAGGGAATGCGGTCGGAGAAGTTTTGACCCAGTTTAACTATATGCCTGCCTTTGGCGTTGCTACGGCAACGGTTATGTTGGTGGCCCGAGCAGTTGGAGAGGATAATTGGGAAAGAGTCGCTAGTTTGAGCAAGCAAACCTTTTGGCTTTCTCTTTTTCTCATGTTGCCTTTGACCTTTAGTATCTATTCCTTAGGGATACCACTGACTCATCTCTATACGACTGATTCTCTGGCGGTTGAGGCTAGTGTTCTAGTGACACTGTTTTCACTACTTGGCACCCCCATGGCGACAGGGACAGTTATCTATACGGCAGTTTGGCAGGGTTTGGGCAATGCTCGGCTTCCCTTTTATGCGACAAGCATAGGGATGTGGTGTATCCGCATTGGGACAGCCTATCTGATGGGGCTTGTTCTTGGTTGGGGCTTGCCTGGTATTTGGGCAGGGACTCTCTTGGATAATGGTTTTCGCTGGTTATTTCTACGCTACCGCTACCAGCGTTATATGAGCTTGAAAGGATAGGAAATGCAAGAAATAGCTTTTATTTGGGATTTAGACGGGACTTTATTGGACTCTTACGAAGCGATTTTATCAGGGATTGAGGAGACTTTTGCTCAGTTTTCTATTCCTTATGATAAGGAGAAAGTGAGAGAGTTTATCCTTAAGTATTCGGTGCAGGATTTGCTTATGCAGGTGGCAGAAGAGCGAAAACTAGGTGTGGAAGAGCTGAATGAGGTGCGTGCCCAGAGTTTGGCTGAAAAGAATGCCCAGGTAGTCTTAATGCCAGGTGCGCGTGAGGTGCTAGCTTGGGCAGACCAAGCAGGGATTCAGAACTTTGTTTACACTCATAAGGGAGACAATGCTTTTGCCATTCTAAGAGACTTGGGGTTGGAATCCTATTTTACAGAGATTTTAACCAGTCAGAGTGACTTTGCGCGGAAGCCAAGTCCAGAAGCGGCTATATATTTGCTAGACAAGTATCAGCTGAATCCTGATAACACCTATTATATAGGGGATCGGACTCTGGATGTGGAATTTGCCCAGAATAGTGGGATTCAAAGCCTCAACTTTTTAGAGTCGACTTATGAAGGTAATCACAGGATTCAAGCGTTAGCAGATATTTCCCATATTTTTGAGACTGTGCGATAAAAAGATTGTGTCAGTTTTGTGACAGAGATCTAACAAACTATTTCAAGTAATCGAGTTTGTTACAATGAATAGACAGTTCTGTTAAATAGGCCCGAGAGGGCTTTTTTTCTGCTCTTTTTGTGTTATCATAGACAGGTACTCATTTGAAAGGAATTTGAAAGAATGAAGAAAAGAATATTATTAGCCTCAACAGTAGCCTTGTCATTTGCCCCAGTATTGGCAACCCAAGCAGAAGAAGTTCTTTGGACTGCACGTAGTGTTGAGCAAATCCAAAATGATTTGACTAAAACGGATAACAAAACAAGTTATACAGTACAGTATGGTGATACCTTGAGCACAATTGCAGAAGCCTTGGGTGTAGATGTCACAGTTCTTGCGAATTTGAATAAAATAACTAATATGGACTTGATTTTCCCAGAAACTGTTTTGACAACGACTGTCAATGAAGCAGAAGAAGTAACAGAAGTTGAAATCCAAACTCCTCAAGCAGATTCTAGTGAAGAAGCGACAACTGCGACAGCAGATTTGACAACCAATCAAGTGACCGTTGATGACCAAACTGTTCAAGTTGCAGATCTTTCTCAACCGATTGCAGAAGCTCCAAAAGCGGTAGAAACTACAAGTACAAAAGAAGTAGTAGCAAGTTCAGAAGTTACAGAGACAGTGACCGCTTCAGAAGAAGTGACACCATCTACAGGAACTTCTGTCCCAGAGGAGCAAACAGCCGAAACAAGTAGTGCAGTTGAAGAAGTAGCTCCTCAGGCAACGACACCAGCTGAGAAGCAGGAAACACAAGCAAGCATTCAAGCTGAATCAGCAGTAGAAGCAACTACAACTCCAGCAGAAGAAACAGCAATCGAAACAACTGCAACAAGTTCAGAAGCAAAAGAAGTAGCATCATCAAGTGAAGCTACAGCAGCAGTTTCTACTTATCAACCAGAAGAGGCGAAAACAGTTTCAACAACATACGCAGCTCCAGCTGCGCCCGATTATGCTGGACTTGCGGTAGCGAAATCTGAAAATGCAGGCCTTCAACCACAAACAGCTGCCTTTAAAGAAGAAATTGCCAACTTGTTTGGTATCACATCCTTTAGTGGTTACCGTCCAGGAGACAGTGGAGATCACGGAAAAGGTTTGGCTATCGACTTTATGGTACCAGAAGGTTCAGAACTAGGGGATAAGATTGCGGAATACGCTATTCAAAACATGGCCAGCCGTGGCATTAGTTACATCATCTGGAAACAACGTTTCTATGCTCCATTCGATAGTAAATATGGACCAGCTAATACTTGGAACCCAATGCCAGATCGTGGTAGCGTAACAGAAAATCACTATGACCATGTTCACGTTTCAATGAATGGATAAACCTGACTTTGCAATATCATTTTGACGAATGAGATCTAGCTTTCGTGATAGGAAGCGAGTCTCGTTCGTTTTTCTTTGTTAATTTGAGTGGAAAGTAAAATGGGAAGTTAGAATTTTGTAATGCTTTAAGCAACATTCTTGCATTCTATTTTACTTCGCATTATACTTGATAAGTCAACTATTGATGAATCAATAGAAAGGAGGAAGAAATGATAGAGATTCAAGATCTGCTTTATCAACTTCGCTTGTCTGAGCAAGCGAGCACGCAATTGTTTGAAAAAAGACTTGGGATTAGTTTGACACGGTATCAGATTTTATTATTTTTGCTGAAGCATTCTCCCTGTAATCAAATAGCGGTTCAGGAGCGTTTGAAAATTGATCAGGCTGCTTTGACACGGCATTTCAAGATTCTGGAAAAGGAAGGTTTGGTGGAGCGTCATCGCAATCCTGAAAATCAGCGAGAAGTGTTGGTAGAGGCTACGAAGTATGCGAAGGAGCAGTTAGTGATGAATCCACCTCTGAAGCATATCAAGATTAAGGAAGAGATGGAAAGTATCTTAACAGAATCTGAAAAAACAGAACTCAGCCGTTTATTAAACAAATTGGTTTTGGGTATTAAAAACATAGAAATTTAAGGAGAAATAGATGTCAATTACTACAATCATTTTAGCAACGATCGTTGCTTGGGAGCATTTTTACATTTTTTATTTGGAAAGTATTGCAACGCAATCAGATGCGACTAGTCGTGTCTTTAACTGCGACTAGTCGTGTCTTTAACATGGAAAAGGAAGAACTGGCTCGTCCGTCAGTAAGTTCACTGTTCAAAAATCAAGGGATTTATAACGCTCTGCTAGGAGTCTTTCTCTTGTATGGGATTTATTTCTCACAGAATTTAGAAATTGTGACTATTTTTGTCTTCTTTGTGATTGGGGCTGCGGCTTATGGCTCTCTAACAGCAGATAAGAAAATTATTTTGAAGCAAGGTGGACCAGCTATTTTGACCTTGATGAGTATACTAATCTTGAAATAATAAAACCAGCGTTTTAAGGCGCTGGTTTTATTAGATTCTTATCTATTCCGACGTTTTCGAGCCAATACTGCTCGGTAAAAAATCATTTTATTGATTTGAATATAGGGTAGGAGTGAGAAACTAGCAATCCCAAAAGTAATCCAATTGAGGAAGTACCAAGGAAGGAGTTGTAGGTCCAGGACGAAACGCTGGAACTTGTAACCTTTCATCAGGAAACGGCTGGTTTTAAGGATTTGTCCTGGTTTGGCTTGTCCTAAGTCTAGGGTGTCACAGAGGAGAAATTCTACCTGCGAATAGGCATAGTATTGTGGGATATAGAGACTATTTCCGACAATCATCAAGAGGATACTTGCTAGAAAGTAAAGACCAAAGGTCATGAGGAAACGCTCAGTTTCAACTGACGTGAGATCCAGATTGGGAAATTCAGGATGGATGGCAACGAATTTCTTGGCTAAAAAGCTACTGTAAAAGAGAAAGTAAATTCCGAGTAAACTAGGAATACTCCATAAGAAGAGATAGAGACGTTTGAGAAGGAGAGTCAAAAAGGTTTGTGAAAAGTACTCTTCTTTAAATAGAGTGAGACTATTTTTGACGGATAGTTCTGTATCAGGATTCTTTATGAGTTTCAGGGTTGTATAGACTGAACTGGTTAGAAGTATTGTCCCGATAAAGGAGACTAATAGAGGAAAAAGATAGGCCTGGAATACATGGCCAAAAACGCTTAAAAAGGATTGCTCTAAAATAGACTCGTTGATACGCTCTAAGGGATTGAGGAAGCCAGACAAGATGACTAGCATGCTAGGTAAGAGATAGACTAGAAAGAAGCGGGGATTTTCAGCTTGAAATTGTCTGGTCTGCAGACGAATGGTTTTTAAATCAATTTTTGGGTATTTCATTCTCTCATTATACCATAGTTCGTGACAGTTACAGCTTTTTTTGATAAAATCATACAGTATGCCCTTGGGCACAAAGTATGAACTGGGACTGTTTTTCCCAGCTTCGGAGGTAAAAAATGTCAGATTCACCAATCAAATATCGTTTGATTAAGAAAGAAAAACACACAGGAGCTCGTCTAGGAGAAATCATCACTCCCCACGGTACCTTTCCGACACCTATGTTTATGCCAGTTGGGACTCAAGCTACTGTCAAAACTCAGTCACCTGAAGAATTGAAGGAGATGGGTTCGGGAATTATCCTATCAAACACCTATCATCTCTGGCTTCGCCCTGGGGATGAACTTATTGCACGCGCTGGTGGTCTCCACAAGTTCATGAATTGGGACCAGCCTATCTTGACAGATAGTGGTGGTTTTCAGGTTTATTCCTTAGCAGATAGCCGCAATATCACAGAAGAAGGGGTAACCTTTAAAAACCATCTCAATGGTTCTAAGATGTTCCTATCACCAGAAAAAGCCATCTCTATTCAGAACAATCTGGGCTCAGACATCATGATGTCTTTTGATGAATGTCCTCAGTTTTACCAACCTTACGACTACGTTAAGAAATCAATCGAGCGTACCAGCCGTTGGGCTGAGCGTGGTTTGAAGGCTCATCGTCGTCCACATGACCAAGGGTTATTTGGGATTGTGCAGGGGGCAGGATTTGAAGACTTGCGTCGCCAATCAGCGAATGACCTTGTCAGCATGGATTTCCCAGGCTACTCTATCGGTGGTTTGGCAGTGGGAGAAACCCACGAAGAGATGAATGCGGTCTTGGACTTTACAACTCAACTGCTACCTGAAAACAAACCACGCTATCTGATGGGTGTGGGGGCGCCAGATAGCTTAATCGATGGGGTAATTCGTGGGGTGGATATGTTTGACTGTGTCCTGCCGACTCGAATTGCTCGTAACGGGACTTGTATGACCAGTCAGGGACGTTTGGTTGTAAAGAATGCCCAGTTTGCTGAGGACTTTACGCCACTGGATCCTGAGTGTGATTGCTACACATGTAAGAATTACACACGCGCCTACCTTCGTCACTTGCTCAAGGCTGATGAAACCTTTGGTATCCGCTTAACTAGCTACCATAACCTTTACTTCTTGCTTAATCTGATGAAGCAGGTTCGACAAGCTATTATGGATGATAATCTTTTGGAATTCCGTGAGTATTTTGTGGAAAAATATGGCTATAATAAGTCAGGGCGCAATTTCTAATAATTGTAAGGTAGAATACTAAAATCCTAAGTTTTCTCTTAGGATTTTTCTTCTTTTTTTGATAAAATAAGGTGTATTATGGAATGAGAATTAGATGTTTTTACAATCTAATCGAATGGAGAATAAACTCGTATGCGTATTAAATGGTTTTCCTTGATTAGGATTACAGGTTTACTATTGGTACTCTTGTATCATTTCTTTCAGACCATCTTTCCTGGAGGATTTTTCGGGGTAGATGTCTTTTTCACTTTCTCAGGATTTTTGATCACCTCCCTCCTTTTAGAAGAATTTTGGAAGGCACGTCAGATTGATTTGCTGGGCTTTTTTAAGAGAAGATTTTACCGTATCGTACCACCTGTGGTGCTGATGGTTTTGGTGACCATGCCCTTTACCTTTCTAGTTCGGCAAGATTATGTGGCTGGAATTGGGGGTCAGATTGCAGGTGTCTTAGGTTTTATGACCAACTTCTATGAACTCCTAACAGGTGGGAGTTATGAATCTCAGTTCATTCCTCATTTGTTTGTTCATAATTGGAGCTTAGCTGTTGAGGTTCACTACTATATCCTTTGGGGATTGGCAGTTTGGTTTTTATCCAAACAGTCTAAATCAAATGGTCAGTTGAGGGGAATGGTTTTTCTCTTGTCTGCTGCTGCCTTTTTGATTAGTTTCTTCTCCATGTTTATTGGTAGTTTAATGGCCAGTTCCTATTCCACTGTCTACTTTTCAAGTCTAACCCATGTCTACCCTTTCTTTTTAGGAAGTATACTTGCAACAGTTGTGGGCGTTCGTCAGACGAGCGATTTAGTCAGACAATTTGATCGAATGTGGAATCTACGTCAGAATCTGTTAGTATTTGGAGCAGGTCTCTTAGTATTATTACTGTTGACTTTCTTTGTTAAGTTTACCTATCTCTTTGCTTATCTATTTGGATTCTTAATGGCCAGTTTAGCAGCCATGGCTATGATTGTTGCTGCGCGTGTCTTGCATGAAAAAACTCCCAATATAGAAGAGCCGAAGGTAATCAGTTTTCTAGCAGATACTAGCTATGCAGTTTATCTTTTCCATTGGCCATTTTATATTGTTTTTTCTCAGTTACTGGGTAATTTACCGGCTGTTATTCTGACAATTATCTTTTCATATTTTTTTGCTAGCCTATCTTTTTATGTTATAGAACCTTTGATTGCTGGAAAGACAAGTCCTATAATACGGAAAATTGCTAACTTACCTCATATACAAGTAATTAGCACATCTACTTTTGGAATTCTTAGCTTACTTACAGTAGTTATCATAGCCCTAGCTCCTCAGGTAGGTGACTTTGAAACGGATTTGATGGTCAATGGTTTCAAACAAGCACAAACCAATATTGGGCAAACTAAAATGCTTGCTGAGCAGGCAGAAGTAAGTCGTTTGGGCATTGTAGAAGGAACGAGTTTAATTGGTGATTCAGTTGCTTTGCGTGCAAATACAGCCTTGAAAGAAGCACTTCCTGATGCAAATATTAATGCTCAGGTTAGTCGTACTACCAAGCAAGCCAATGACATTATGCTCAATAACAGCCAGAACAAGGCACTTCTAAAAACAGTTGTCATTGCAACGGGTGTTAATAACCCTGAGGGTTACAAGAATGATTTGGACAGTCTTGTTAATAATTTGCCAAAAGGTCATCATTTGATTTTAGTTACACCTTACGAGGGAGATAAGAGCAAGGATACATATGCATCGGTGGAGCAGTATGCAAACTATGCACGTGAATTAGCTGAAAAGACTCCTTATGTAAGTATTGCTGACTGGAATAAGGTTTCTAAGGAACATCCTGAAATCTGGGCTGGAACAGACCAAGTTCACTTCGGGAATGACAATAGCAAGCTCGAAGAAGGTGCTAAGCTATACGCAGAAACGATAGCAGCTGCTGTTAAGGCTGCTCAAGAACAACCTGTGAAATCAAAATAAGATAAAAGAGTTGGAGACATCCAGCTCTTTTAAAATATCTCTAGAAAATAGGTCTATACCATTTACAAATGAATCAGAAAAGTTTATAATGTAATTGACATAATAAATATCAAAAGTAATCTTTTAAGGAGGTCATTATTATGCCTAATTACGTTAAAGCGGATCAGTTTTTCTATCCATTTGGCATTCGTCGCGGTGGGTACTTAGAACTTGTTGATGGCAAATTTGGGAAACATGTGGATCAAATTCCTGAAGGAGCAGAGGTTCTTGACTATACTGGTTATAGCATTGCACCAGGTCTTGTGGATACTCATATTCATGGATATGCAGGTGTAGATGTGATGGACAACAACATTGAAGGTACATTGCATACTATGAGTGAAGGACTTCTTAGTACCGGTGTTACCAGTTTCTTGCCCACAACTTTAACAGCCACTTATGAGCAATTGCTTGCAGTCACTGAAAATCTTGGAAACCATTATAAAGAAGCAACAGGTGCTAAGATTCGTGGGATTTATTATGAAGGCCCATATTTCACAGAAACTTTTAAGGGGGCACAAAATCCAACTTATATGAGAGACCCGGGTGTTGAGGAGTTTCATTCTTGGCAGGATGCTGCAAAAGGGATGCTAAATAAAATCGCTATTGCACCAGAACGTGATGGGGTGGAAGATTTTGTACGTACTATTACAGGTGAAGGTGTGACAGTTGCACTTGGACACTCAGATGCGACATTTGAACAAGCTAAGAAGGCAGTTGATGCTGGAGCTAGTGTATGGGTACATGCCTATAATGGGATGCGTGGTTTAACACACCGCGAACTAGGTATGGTAGGAGCTATGTATGAGCTCCCGCATACTTACGCAGAATTGATTTGTGATGGTTATCACGTAGATCCAAAAGCTTGTGAGATTTTACTTAAGCAAAAGGGGACAGAAAATATCGCTCTTATTACGGACTGTATGACAGCTGGTGGATTGGAAGACGGTGACTATATGTTGGGAGAATTCCCTGTTGTAGTAGCAAATGGAACTGCACGTCTCAAATCCACTGGTAATTTGGCAGGTTCTATCCTCAAACTTAAAGATGGTATGAGAAATGTAGTCGAATGGGGAATTGCGAATCCGCATGAAGCGGTCATGATGGCCAGCTTTAACCCAGCAAAATCTGTTCACATTGATGATGTTTGTGGCCAAATCCGTGAAGGTTATGATGCGGACTTTATTGTATTAGATAAAGATTTGGAATTGGTAGCAACCTATCTAGATGGTGTGAAACGTTATCAAGCATAAGACAGAAAGCAGAAGTTAGAGACTAGCTTCTGCTTTTTTATTATGTGACTATTAGTCCGTAAGGCAGCAGATCAAATTCAGTCTTCCACCAGATGGCTGGATTTTTTATCTGGAAATTAAGAAATGAGCATATTTCTTTCCTTGTTTAGCGGAATTGGTTATAATATACGGTACAAAGGAATGAATGAATATGTATCGTGTTATAGAAATGTACGGAGATTTTGAACCTTGGTGGTTTATAGAAGGTTGGGAAGAAGATATTGTAGCAAGTAGAAAATTTGACCAGTATTATGATGCTCTCAAATACTACAAAACTTGCTGGTTTAGATTGGAACAAGAATCCCCTCTTTATAAAAGTAGAAGTGACTTGATGACCATTTTTTGGGATCCAGAAGACCAACGCTGGTGTGATGAATGTGATGAGTATTTACAACAATACCATTCTTTAGCTCTTTTGCAGGATGAGCAGGTTATTCCAGACGAAAAGCTACGCCCAGGCTATGAAAAACAAACAGGTCAGGAAAGGCACCGTTCTTGCCGTATGAAATTAAGATAGAGAAAAAGTAACTTTTTGGAGTTGCTTTTTTTATTTTTCCAAATCTTTGCGAATAGTATAGGTGAGGAGGTAAGTATGGTTAAAGAAATTGCACAAGAAATCATTCGTTCGGCTCGGAAAAAAGGGGCACAGGATATTTATTTTGTCCCTAAGTTAGACGCCTATGAGCTTCATATGAGGGTCGGAGATGAGCGCTGTAAAATCGGTTGTTATGATTTTGAAAAGTTTGCGGCCGTCATCAGTCACTTTAAGTTTGTGGCGGGTATGAATGTTGGAGAAAAGAGACGTAGTCAACTTGGTTCTTGTGATTATGAATATGACCAGAAGATGGCGTCCTTACGTTTATCTACTGTAGGCGACTATCGAGGGCATGAGAGCTTAGTGATTCGCTTGTTGCATGATGAGGAGCAGGATTTGCATTTTTGGTTTCAAGATATTGATGAATTGGGCAAGCAGTACAGGCAACGTGGTCTCTATCTCTTTGCTGGTCCAGTCGGAAGTGGCAAGACAACCCTGATGCATGAATTGGCCAAGTCTCTCTTTAAAGGACAGCAAGTTATGTCCATAGAAGATCCTGTCGAAATCAAGCAGGACGACATGCTCCAGTTGCAGTTGAATGAGGCGATTGGGCTGACCTATGAAAATCTGATTAAGCTTTCCCTACGGCATCGTCCTGATCTCTTGATTATCGGAGAAATTCGTGACAGCGAGACGGCGCGTGCAGTGGTCAGAGCTAGTTTGACAGGGGCGACAGTCTTTTCAACCATTCATGCCAAGAGTATCCGAGGTGTTTATGAGCGCCTGCTGGAGTTGGGTGTGAGTGAGGAGGAATTGGCAGTCGTTCTGCAAGGAGTCTGCTACCAGAGATTAATCGGGGGAGGAGGAATTGTTGACTTTGCAAATAAAGACTATCAAGAACACCAGCCAACTAGCTGGAATGAACAGATTGACCAGCTTCTTGAAGATGGACATATCACAAGCCTTCAAGCTGAAACGGAAAAAATTAGCTACAGCTAAGCAAAAAAATATCATCACCTTGTTTAACAATCTCTTTTCCAGCGGTTTTCATCTGGTGGAGACCATCTCTTTTTTAGATAGGAGTGCCTTGTTGGACAAGCAGTGCGTGACCCAGATGCGCACGGGCTTGTCTCAGGGGAAATCATTCTCAGAAATGATGGAAAGTTTGGGCTTTTCAAGTGCTATTGTGACCCAGCTATCCCTAGCGGAAGTCCATGGAAATCTCCACCTGAGTTTGGGAAAGATAGAAGAGTATCTAGACAATCTAGCCAAGGTCAAGAAAAAGTTAATTGAAGTAGCGACCTATCCCTTGATTTTACTAGGTTTTCTTCTCTTAATCATGCTGGGGCTACGTAACTACCTACTACCACAACTGGATAGTAGCAATATTGCCACCCAAATTATCGGCAATCTGCCACAAATCCTTCTAGGAATGGTAGGGTTTGTTTCGGTAGGTGTCCTTTTAGCACTAACTTTTTATAAAAGAAGTTCAAAGATGCACGTTTTTTCTATCCTAGCACGCATTCCTTTTCTTGGAATCTTTGTGCAGACCTATTTGACAGCCTATTATGCGCGTGAATGGGGGAATATGATTTCGCAGGGAATGGAGTTGACGCAGATTTTTCAAATCATGCAGGAACAAGGTTCTCATCTCTTTAAAGAAATCGGTCAAGATTTGGCTCAAGCCCTACAAAATGGTCGCGAATTTTCTCAAGCCATAGCAACCTATCCTTTCTTTAAAAAGGAGTTGAGTCTCATCATCGAGTATGGTGAAGTCAAGTCCAAGCTGGGTAGTGAGTTGGAAATCTATGCTGAAAAAACTTGGGAAGCTTTTTTTACTCGAATTAACCGCACCATGAATTTGGTGCAGCCACTGGTCTTTATCTTTGTGGCTCTGATTATCGTTTTACTTTATGCGGCAATGCTCATGCCCATGTATCAAAATATGGAGGTAAATTTTTAACATGAAAAAAATGATGACATTCTTGAAAAAAGCTAAGGTTAAAGCTTTTACACTTGTGGAAATGTTGGTTGTCTTGCTCATCATCAGCGTGCTTCTCTTGCTCTTTGTACCTAATTTGACCAAGCAAAAAGAAGCAGTCAATGACAAAGGAAAAGCTGCTGTTGTTAAGGTGGTGGAAAGCCAGGCAGAGCTTTATAGCTTAGATAAAAATGAAGATGCTAGCCTAAGTAAGTTACAAGCAGATGGGCGAATCACAGAAGAGCAAGCTAAAGCTTATAAAGAATATCATGCAAAACAAAATAAGACTCAAATGGTCGCGGATTAAGGCCTTTACCATGTTTGAAAGTCTCTTGGTTTTGGGTCTTGTGAGTATCCTTGCCTTGGGCTTGTCCGGTTCAGTCCAGTCCACTTTTGCGGCGGTAGAGGAACAGATTTTCTTTATGGAGTTTGAAGAACTCTATCGGGAAACCCAAAAACGCAGTGTAGCCAGTCAGCAAAAGACTAGTCTAAACTTAGATGGGCAGACGATCAGTAATGGCAGTCAAAAGTTAACAGTTCCTAAAGGAATGCAGGCACCATCAGGCCAAAGTATTACATTTGATCGAGCTGGGGGCAATTCGTCCCTGGATAAGGTTGAATTTCAGACCAGTAAAGGAACGATTCGCTATCAGTTATATCTAGGAAATGGAAAAATTAAACGCATTAAGGAAACAAAAAATTAGGGCAGTGATTTTACTGGAAGCAGTCGTCGCTCTAGCTATCTTTGCCAGCATTGCGACCCTTCTTTTGGGACAAATTCAAAAGAATAGGCAAGAAGAAGCAAAAATCTTGCAAAAGGAAGAAGTCTTGCGTGTAGCTAAGATGGCCTTGCAGACAGGTCAAAATCAGGTAAATATCAACGGAGTTGAGATTCAGGTGTTTTCTAGTGAAAAAGGATTGGAGGTCTACCATGGTTCAGAACAGTTGTTGGCGATCAAAGAGCCATAAGGTCAAGGCTTTTACCTTGTTAGAATCCCTGATTGCCCTCATTGTCATCAGTGGAAGTTTGCTCCTCTTTCAAGCCATGAGTCAGCTCCTCATTTCAGAAGTTCGCTACCAGCAGCAAAGCGAGCAAAAAGAGTGGCTCTTGTTTGTGGACCAGCTGGAGGCAGAATTAGACCGTTCGCAGTTTGAAAAAGTGGAAGGCAATCTCATTTATATGAAGCAGGATGGCAAGGAAATTGCGATAGGTAAGTCTAAATCGGATGATTTTCGAAAAACTGATGCCAGTGGACGAGGATATCAGCCTATGATTTATGGACTCAAATCTGCGCATATTACAGAGGACAATCAGTTGGTGCGTTTTCATTTCCAGTTCCAAAAAGGCTTAGAAAGGGAGTTCATCTATCGTGTGGAAAAAGAAAAAAGTTAAGGCAGGTGTTCTCCTCTATGCAGTCACCATGGCAGCCATTTTTAGTCTTTTGTTACAATTTTACTTGAACCGACAAGTCGCTTACTATCAAGACTATGCTTTAAATAAAGAAAAGCTGGTCGCTTTTGCTATGGCCAAGCGAACCAAGGATAAAGCCGAGCAAGAAAGTGGGGAACAGGCCTTTAATCTGGGGCAGGTGAGCTATCAAAATAAGAAAACAAGCTTGGTGACAAGGGTTCGTACGCCTAAGAGTCAATATGAGTTCCTATTTCCCTCAGTCAAAATCAAAGAAGAGAAAACAGATAAAAAGGAAGAGGTAGTGACTGATTCAAGTAATCAAGCAGAGAAGAAAAAATCAGAAGAGAAGGTTGAAAAGAAAGAGAATTCCTAGCTAATCAGGCTACTTTGTGCTAAACTAAAAATATGAAACATGATTTTAACCACAAAGCAGAAACTTTTGATTCACCTAAAAATATCTTCCTTGCAAACTTGGTATGTCAAGCAGTCGAGAAATAGCTTGATGCTCCATCAGACGAAGAAATTTTGGATTTCGGTGGAGGGACGGGCCTGTTAACCTTGCCCCTAGCCAAGCAGGCCAAGTCTGTAACATTGGTGGATATTTCGGAGAAAATGCTTGAGCAAGCTCGTTTGAAAGCGGAGCAGCAAGACATCAAGAATATCCAGTTTTTGGAACAAGATTTACTGAAAAATCCCTTAGAGCAAGAGTTTGATCTCATTGTTGTTTGTCGTGTTCTTCATCATATGCCTGATTTGGATGCGGCTCTCTCACTGTTTCATCAACATTTGAAGGAAGATGGACAACTCCTACTTGCTGATTTTACCAAGACAGAAGCTAACCATCATGGATTTGAATTGGTTGAACTGGAAAACAAGCTAACCCAGTTTGGTTTTTCATCTGTGCATAGTCAGATCCTCTATAGCGCTGAAGACCTGTTTCAAGGAAATTACTCAGAACTCTTTTTAACAGTAGCCCAAAAATCACTCGCCTAGTCAGGGAGTGATTTTTCTATAAGGATGGAAAAAAGAAGGGAAATTTGATAAGATAGGAATATGGATTTTGAAAAAATTGAACAAGCTTATACCTATTTACTAGAGAATGTCCAAGTCATTCAAAGTGATTTGGCGACCAACTTTTATGACGCCCTGGTGGAGCAAAACAGCATCTATTTGGATGGTGAGACTGAGTTAGAGCAGGTCAAAGACAACAATCAAGCCCTTAAGCGTTTAGCACTACGCAAAGAAGAGTGGCTCAAGACCTACCATTTTCTCTTGATGAAGGCTGGGCAAACAGAACCCTTGCAGGCCAATCACCAGTTTACACCGGATGCTATTGCTTTACTTTTGGTGTTTATTGTGGAAGAGTTGTTTAAAGAGGAGGAAATTACTATCCTTGAAATGGGTTCTGGGATGGGAATTCTTGGCGCTACTTTATTGACCTCGCTTGATAAAAAGGTGGATTACTTGGGAATGGAAGTGGATGATTTGCTGATTGATCTGGCAGCTAGCATGGCAGATGTAATTGGTTTGCAGGCTGGCTTTGTCCAAGGAGATGCCGTTCGTCCACAAATGCTCAAAGAAAGCGATGTGGTCATCAGCGACTTGCCTGTCGGCTATTATCCTGATGATGCCGTTGCGTCGCGCCATCAAGTTGCTTCTAGTCAAGAACATACTTACGCCCATCACTTGCTCATGGAACAAGGACTTAAGTACCTCAAGTCAGATGGATACGCTATTTTTCTCGCTCCGAGTGATTTGTTGACCAGCCCTCAAAGTGACTTGTTGAAAGGCTGGTTGAAAGAGGAGGCAAGTTTGACTGCCATGATTAGTCTGCCTGAAAATCTTTTTGCCAGTGCTAAACAATCCAAGACGATTTTTATCTTACAGAAGAAAAGTGAAACAGCAGTAGATCCTTTTGTTTATCCGCTTGCTAGCTTGCAAGATGCAAGTGTTTTAATGAAATTTAAAGAAAATTTTCAAAAATGGACTCAAGGTACTGAAATATAAAATAGATTTTGTTATAATAGATGAAAACGCTTAAAAAGGGGTATCATGTTATGACAAAAACAATTGCAATCAATGCAGGAAGTTCAAGTTTGAAATGGCAATTATACTTAATGCCAGAAGAAAAAGTATTGGCGAAAGGTTTGATTGAACGTATCGGTTTGAAAGATTCAATTTCAACTGTAAAATTTGACGGCCGTTCTGAACAACAAATTTTGGATATCGAAAATCACACACAAGCTGTTAAAATCTTATTGGATGACTTGATTCGTTTCGATATTATCAAGGCTTATGACGAGATTACAGGTGTTGGACACCGTGTTGTTGCAGGTGGAGAATATTTCAAAGAATCAACAGTCGTTGAGGGAGATGTTTTAGAAAAAGTTGAAGAATTGAGCTTGTTGGCTCCTCTCCACAATCCAGCCAATGCAGCAGGTGTTCGTGCCTTCAAGGAATTGTTGCCAGACATTACCAGTGTAGTTGTTTTTGATACTTCATTCCACACAACTATGCCAGAGAAAGCTTATCGCTACCCTCTACCAACAAAATATTACACAGAAAACAAGGTTCGTAAATATGGTGCCCACGGTACAAGTCACCAGTTTGTAGCAGGAGAAGCTGCAAAACTCTTGGGACGACCTTTGGAAGACTTGAAGTTGATTACATGCCATATCGGAAACGGGGGATCAATTACAGCTATTAACGGTGGTAAGTCAGTTGATACTTCTATGGGATTCACACCGCTTGCTGGAGTGATGATGGGTACTCGTACTGGAGATATTGACCCTGCTATCATCCCTTACTTAATGCAATATACAGAGGATTTCAATACGCCAGAGGATATCAGTCGCGTTCTCAATCGTGAGTCAGGGTTGTTGGGTGTATCTGCTAAATCAAGTGATATGAGAGATATCGAAGCAGCTGTAGAAGCTGGGGATCATGATGCAACTTTGGCGTATGAAATGTATGTTGACCGTATCCAAAAATACATTGGTCAATATCTAGCAGTCTTAAACGGAGCTGATGCTATTATCTTTACGGCGGGTGTTGGAGAGAATGCGGCTCATTTCCGTGAGAAAGTTATTTCAGGTATTACTTGGTTTGGTTGTGATGTTGATCCTGAAAAGAATGTTTTTGGATCAACAGGAGACATCTCAACAGAAGAAGCAAAAATCCGTGTTTTGGTTATTCCAACAGATGAAGAATTGGTCATTGCTCGTGACGTTGAACGCTTGAAAAATAAGTAAAACTAGAAAAAATATTTAGTACAAGGAGTTGGGAAAGAGATTTTTCCAGCTTCTTTTTCTGGTGAAATTGTCCAAAACCTTGCTATGATTGGCTTTTTTGAAAAATATGGTATAATAGTAGTAATTTAATAGATGGAGTTGAGTTTTGAAGAAAAACTTTCGTGTAAAAAGAGAGAAAGATTTTAAGGCAATTTTCAAGGAGGGAACAAGTTTTGCTAACCGCAAATTTGTTGTCTACCAATTGAAAAACCAGAAAAAACATTTTCGAGTAGGTCTATCAGTTAGCAAAAAACTGGGGAATGCGGTCACTAGAAATCAAATTAAGCGACGAATTCGACATATTATTCAGAATGTAAAAGGGAGTCTGGAAGAAAACGTTGATTTTGTTGTCATTGCTCGAAAAGGGGTTGAAAACTTGGGATACGCAGAGATGGAGAAAAATCTACTCCACGTATTAAAATTATCAAAGATTTACCAGGAAGGAAATGGGAGTGAAAAAGAAATTACAGTTGACTAGTTTGCTAGGACTGTCTCTATTGATCATGACAGCCTGTGCAACAAATGGGACAACTAGCGATATTACAGCCGAATCGGCTGATTTTTGGAGTAAATTTGTTTACTTCTTTGCGGAAATCATTCGCTTTTTATCGTTTGATATCAGTATCGGAGTAGGGATTATTCTCTTTACGGTCTTGATTCGTACACTGCTCTTGCCAGTCTTTCAGGTGCAAATGGTAGCTTCTAGAAAAATGCAGGAAGCTCAACCACGCATTAAGGCGCTTCGAGAACAATATCCAGGTCGAGATATGGAAAGCAGAACCAAGCTAGAGCAAGAAATGCGTAAAGTCTTTAAAGAAATGGGTGTCAGACAGTCAGATTCTCTTTGGCCGATTTTGATTCAGATGCCGGTTATCTTGGCCTTGTTCCAAGCTCTATCAAGAGTTGACTTTTTAAAGACAGGTCATTTCTTATGGATTAACCTTGGTGGTGTGGATACAACCCTTGTTCTTCCGATTTTAGCGGCAGTATTTACCTTTTTAAGTACTTGGTTATCCAATAAAGCCTTGTCTGAGCGAAATGGCGCTACGACTGTGATGATGTATGGGATTCCAGTCTTGATTTTTATCTTTGCAGTTTATGCGCCAGGTGGAGTCGCCCTATACTGGACAGTGTCCAATGCTTATCAAGTCCTGCAAACCTATTTCTTGAACAACCCATTCAAGATTATCGCAGAGCGAGAGGCGGTAGCTCAGGCACAGAAAGATTTGGAAAATAGAAAAAGAAAAGCCAAGAAAAAGGCTCAGAAAACGAAATAATAAGGAGGAATCTGGTAATGGTAGTATTTACAGGTTCAACTGTTGAAGAAGCAATCCAGAAAGGATTGGAAGAATTAAATATTCCAAGGATGAAAGCTCATATCAAAGTCATTTCTCGTGAAAAAAATGGATTTCTTGGTTTATTTGGTAAAAAACCAGCCCAGGTTGATATTGAAGCTATTAGTGAAACAACTGTCATTAAAGCAAATCAACAAGCTGTAAAGGGTGTTCCTAAAGAAGTCAATGAAAAAAATGAACCAGTTAAAACAGTCAGTCAAGCGACCGTTGATTTGGGGCATGTTGTAGAAGCAATTAAAAAGATTGAAGAAGAAGGTCAAGGGGTTTCTGATGAAGTCAAGGCTGAAATATTGAAAAATGAAAAACATGCTAGCACTATTTTGGAAGAAACTGGTCATATTTCAATTCTAAATGAATTGCAACTAGAAGAGAGCACAGATGAAACTGTTTCTGCTTCTGAGTCAGTTTTCGACACAGAAGAACCTTCTAGTCAATTTATCGAAGATTTAGACTTAAAGGTGGAACCAAGCTTTGATATTGAACAAGTAGCTACGGAAGTAACGACTTATGTCCAAACAATCATTGATGACATGGACGTTGAAGCGACGATTTCAAATGATTATAACCGTCGTAGCATCAATTTGCAAATTGATACAAATGAGCCAGGGCGTATTATCGGTTATCATGGTAAAGTATTGAAAGCCTTGCAGCTATTGGCTCAAAATTATCTTTATAACCGCTATTCAAGAACCTTCTACATTACTATTAATGTCAATGATTATGTTGAACACCGTGCAGAAGTCTTGCAGACCTATGCGCAAAAATTGGCGACTCGTGTTTTAGAAGAAGGTCGCAGCCGACAAACAGATCCAATGTCAAATAGCGAACGCAAGATTATCCATCGCATTATTTCACGCATGGATGGCGTGACGAGTTACTCTGAGGGTGACGAGCCAAATCGCTATGTTGTCGTAGATACAGAATAAGCAAAGCAAAATCAGGTTCATCCTGATTTTTTGCTAGCTAAAGGAGATTAAACGGATGTTAAATGAAATAAGAAATTATCTAGAATTTGCTGGTTTGCAGTACCGTAATCCTGATAAAGCAGGAGAAGAGCGAGAAAAAATGCTGGCATTCCGCCACAAAGGTCAAGAGGCACGAAAGGCTTTTACAGAACTGGCCAAAGTCTTTCAAGCAAGCCATTCAGAATGGCAACTCCAACAGACTAGCCAGTGGATGAACCAAGCACAGCGTTTGCGACCACATTTCTGGGTCTATCTACAGAGAGACGGACAAGTGACAGAACCTATGATTGCCTTACGTTTATATGGAAGTCCTTCTGATTTTGGAGTCTCACTAGAAGTCAGTTTTATCGAGCGTAAGAAGGATGAGCAAACTCTAGGCAAGCAGGCCAAGGTCCTAGAAGTTCCAGTGATAGAAGGTATTTATTATCTAGTCTACTCTGATGGCCAAAGTCAACGGTGGGAGGCGAACGAAGAAAATCGTCATGTCTTAGTCGAGAAGGTAGGAAGTCAAGAAATCCGAAAAGTTTTAATTAAGGCAGATGTTTCTTTTATAGAAAATCAATCATTAGAAGTTATTTTAGAAAAATTAGAAGAAGCTTATGAACGCTTGCTTCCCTATTATCAGGCGACCAGAAAGTAGAAAATAGGAGACTTATCTAGCGTCGAATTGTTTAATTGCTATTCTATGTATTTTTTCATATAATAGTAAAATAGAATGTGTGATTCAGTAATCACCTCAAATAGAAAGGAAATTCTATGTCAAATCTATCTGTTAATGCAATTCGTTTCCTAGGTATTGACGCCATTAATAAAGCTAACTCAGGTCACCCAGGTGTGGTTATGGGAGCGGCTCCGATGGCTTACAGCCTCTTTACAAAACAACTTCGTATCAATCCAGATCAACCAAACTGGATTAACCGTGACCGTTTTATTCTTTCAGCTGGTCATGGTTCAATGCTCCTTTATGCCCTTCTTCACCTTTCTGGCTTTGAAGATGTTAGTATGGATGAGATCAAGAGTTTCCGTCAATGGGGTTCAAAAACACCAGGTCACCCAGAATTTGGTCATACAGCAGGAATTGATGCTACAACAGGTCCTTTAGGTCAAGGGATTTCAACTGCCACTGGTTTTGCCCAGGCAGAACGTTTCTTGGCAGCCAAATATAACCGCGAAGGCTACAATATCTTTGACCACTATACTTACGTTATCTGTGGAGATGGGGACTTGATGGAAGGTGTCTCAAGTGAGGCGGCTTCATACGCAGGTTTGCAAAAGCTAGATAAGTTGGTTGTCCTTTATGATTCAAATGACATCAACTTGGATGGTGAGACAAAGGATTCCTTTACAGAAAGTGTTCGTGATCGTTACAATGCCTACGGTTGGCATACTGCCTTGGTAGAAGATGGAACAGACTTGGAAGCAATCCAAGCTGCTATCGAAACAGCTAAAGCTTCAGGCAAACCATCTTTGATTGAAGTGAAGACTGTTATTGGATACGGTTCTCCAAACAAACAAGGAACTAATGCTGTACACGGTGCTCCTCTTGGAGCAGATGAAACTGCAGCAACTCGTCAAGCCCTTGGTTGGGACTACGAACCATTTGAAATCCCAGAACAAGTGTATGCTGATTTCAAAGAACATGTTGCAGACCGTGGTGCATCAGCTTATCAAACTTGGACAAAGCTAGTTGCTGACTATAAAGAAGCGCATCCAGAATTGGCTGCAGAAGTAGAAGCCATTATTGATGGACGTGATCCAGTTGAAGTGACTCCAGCAGACTTCCCAGCTTTAGAAAATGGTTTCTCTCAAGCAACTCGTAATTCAAGCCAAGATGCCTTGAATGTTGTGGCGGCTAAGTTACCAACCTTCCTAGGTGGATCAGCTGACCTTGCTCACTCAAACATGACTTATATCAAGACTGACGGACTTCAAGACGATTCCAACCGCTTGAACCGTAACATTCAGTTTGGTGTTCGTGAATTTGCCATGGGAACAATCTTGAACGGGATGGCTCTTCATGGTGGACTTCGTGTATACGGTGGAACTTTCTTCGTCTTCTCTGACTATGTGAAGGCAGCTGTTCGCTTGTCAGCCTTACAAGGACTTCCCGTGACTTATGTCTTTACCCACGATTCAATCGCGGTTGGGGAAGACGGTCCAACGCACGAACCAGTTGAGCATTTAGCAGGTCTTCGTGCTATGCCAAATCTAAATGTTTTCCGTCCAGCAGATGCGCGTGAAACTCAAGCAGCTTGGTACCTTGCAGTAACAAGTAAGAAAACGCCAACTGCCCTTGTCTTGACCCGCCAAAACTTGACTGTTGAAGAGGGAACAGACTTCGACAAGGTTGCTAAAGGTGCTTATGTCGTCTATGAAAATGCAGCAGATTTTGATACAATCTTGATTGCGACAGGTTCAGAGGTCAATCTAGCTGTCTCAGCTGCTAAAGAATTGGCTAGTCAAGGCGAAAAAGTCCGCGTAGTCAGCATGCCATCTACAGATGTCTTTGATAAACAAGATGCAGCTTACAAGGAAGAAATCCTTCCAAATGCAGTTCGCCGTCGTGTTGCAGTCGAAATGGGTGCAAGTCAAAACTGGTACAAATATGTTGGACTAGATGGTGCAGTTCTTGGTATTGATACCTTTGGAGCCTCTGCTCCAGCACCAAAAGTGTTGGCAGAATATGGCTTTACTGTTGAAAATCTTGTAAAAGTCGTTCAAAACTTGAAATAATCCTAAAAATCAGGGCGCAAGCTCTGGTTTTTCTTACTAGAAAAGCAAGGTACAATCTTGTAAAAGTAGCTGAAATTTGATATAGTAGTCCTATGTAAAAGACAAAGGAGAATAGAATGAATCCAAATTATACATTTTTAATCATGCTAGTCCTTATGGTGGGCTTGATGTTCTTTACGCAACGCTCTCAAAAGAAACAAGCGCAAAAACGTATGGAAAGCTTGAATAAACTACAAAAAGGCTATGAAGTGATTACAATCGGTGGACTTTATGGAACAGTCGATGAAGTAGATACGGAGAAGAGAACAATTGTTCTTGATGTAGATGGAGTTTACTTGACGTTTGAACTAGCTGCTATCAAGACAGTATTACCGCTGAAAGAAACAGCTTCATTAGAAGGTGTAATTGAAAAATAAGACGGGATCACTAACTCCCGTTTTTCTATAAAAGAAAGGAAATGGGATGAAAAAACTGGTCTTTGTCTGTCTGGGAAATATTTGTCGCAGCCCTATGGCCGAGTTTGTTATGAAATCAATGACAGATAACTACGAAATCCAAAGTCGAGCGACGTCCTCTTGGGAACATGGCAATCCGATTCATAAGGGAACTCAAGGGATTTTTCAAGAGTATGAGATTCCTTATGAAAAAGGCAAGACATCGCTTCAGATTAGTAAGGAAGATTTTGAAGCCTTTGATTATATTATCGGAATGGACGCTTCAAATGTTTCTGACTTACGTCAGATGTGTCCAGTAGACTGTCAAGATAAGATTTACTCATTTGCATCTGAAAGTGTTCCAGATCCTTGGTATACAGGAGATTTTGAGGAAACCTATCAGCGTGTTCAAGAGGGCTGTCAAGCTTGGTTAGAACGTTTAGAAAAGGAGAGTAAAGATGGAAAATCTTAAGAATTTTTACGAGAAGTATCGTGTCTATCTGACTCGTCCACGTTTAGAGCTTTTGGCAGTAGTTGCCATTGTTTTTTGTGCTCTACTCGTCTTTTTTCTAAATATTCCCGGAAAAGGTGTTCTAAAGCTTGATAATGGAATGATTGTTTATGACGGCAGTCTTGTCCGTGGTAAAATGAATGGTCAAGGTACCATTACCTTCCAAAATGGAGACCAATATACAGGTGGTTTCAATAATGGCGCCTTCAATGGAAAAGGAACTTTTCAATCTAAAGAAGGCTGGACCTACGAAGGTGATTTTGTAAATGGTCAGGCTGAAGGAAAAGGGAAACTAACAACAGAACAAGAAGTCGTTTATGAAGGGACCTTCAAACAAGGTATCTTTCAACAAAAATAAGACCTCCTGACTGAACTGCACCCCAAAAGTTAAATTTTTTCTGTCTAACTTTTTGGGGTCAGTACAGACATGGAGGTTTTTTTACAAGAAACAAGAAAGCGTTTTCTCGTTGTTTGTTAGGATTGTGAAATAAAAATTTTTTTGTTGTTATTTCACAATCATCTAGTTAAAAGCGGATACTATAACGTATTTGAGATTAATTTCACAATATCGCAAAAATTCTTTGTGAAATGTTTATGAAACTGTTTACAAAACATAAAAAAAGAGTTATAATAAACTTGTGAAAAAATTAACAAAGGATAAAATCCTTAAAGGCTATGGAGGAAAATATGGCTGATAAAAAAACTGTAACACCTGAGCAAAAACAACTCGCTGCTGAAAAGCATGTAGACGGACTAGTACAAAAAGCTTTGGTTGCGCTTGATGAAATGCGCAAGTTGAACCAAGAACAAGTTGACTACATCGTAGCGAAAGCTTCAGTTGCAGCTCTTGATGCGCACGGTATCCTAGCACAACATGCAATTGAAGAAACTGGTCGTGGTGTATTTGAAGACAAGGCGACAAAAAACCTTTTTGCCTGTGAACACGTTGTGAATAACATGCGCGGAGTTAAAACTGTCGGAGTTATCGAAGATGATCCCGTTACAGGATTGACTAAAATTGCAGAACCTGTCGGTGTTGTGTGTGGTGTCACTCCAACAACAAACCCAACATCAACAGCTATTTTCAAATCACTGATTGCTTTGAAAACACGTAATCCAATCGTGTTTGCCTTCCACCCATCAGCTCAAGAATCTTCTGCTCACGCAGCTCAAATCGTTCGTGACGCAGCTGTCGCAGCTGGAGCTCCTGAAAACTGTGTTCAATGGATTACAGAGCCATCTATGGAAGCAACTGGAGCGCTTATGAACCACGAAGGTATTGCGACTATCCTTGCAACTGGTGGTAACGCCATGGTTAAAGCTGCTTACTCATGTGGGAAACCAGCTCTTGGGGTAGGTGCCGGAAACGTTCCTGCTTATGTAGAAAAATCAGCTGACCTTCGTCAAGCTGCCCATGACATTGTGATGTCTAAATCATTTGATAATGGTATGGTCTGTGCATCAGAGCAAGCGGTTATCATTGATAAAGAAGTGTATGACGAATTTGTAGCAGAATTCAAATCATACCACACTTACTTTGTAAACAAAAAAGAAAAAGCACTTCTTGAAGAATTCTGTTTCGGTGTTAAAGCAAACAGCAAAAACTGTGCGGGTGCTAAACTAAATGCAAATATTGTTGGTAAACCAGCTACATGGATTGCAGAACAAGCGGGATTCAGCGTTCCAGAAGGAACAAACATCTTGGCTGCAGAATGTGAGGAAGTAGGACCAAAAGAACCATTGACTCGTGAAAAATTGTCACCAGTTATTGCTGTCCTAAAAGCTGAAGACACAGAAGATGGTCTTACAAAAGCTCGTCAAATGGTTGAGTTTAACGGACTTGGTCACTCAGCAGCTATCCATACAAAAGACGAAGAGCTTGCTAAACGCTTTGGTACAGAAATCAAAGCTATGCGTATTATCTGGAACTCTCCATCTACTTTCGGTGGTATCGGTGACGTTTACAATGCCTTCATCCCATCATTGACACTTGGATGTGGTTCATACGGACGTAACTCTGTTGGTGATAACGTGAGCGCTATTAACCTCCTAAACATCAAGAAAGTAGGGAAACGTAGAAATAATATGCAATGGTTTAAAGTTCCTTCAAAAATTTACTTCGAACGCAATTCTATCCAATACCTTCAAACATGTGAAGATATTGAACGCGTTCTGATTGTTACAGACAAATCTATCGAAAAACTCGGTTTCGTTCAACGTGTTATCGATCAATTGAACGCACGTAGCAACCGTGTAACTATCCAAGTCTTCTCAGATGTTGAACCAGATCCAGACATCACAACTGTAGAACGTGGTGCTGAGGTGATGAAAGCATTTGAACCAGACACAATCATTGCTCTTGGTGGTGGTTCGCCAATGGATGCAGCCAAAGTAATGTGGCTCTTCTACGAACAACCAGAAATCGACTTCCGTGACTTGGTCCAAAAATTCATGGATATTCGTAAACGCGCCTTCCGCTTCCCATCACTTGGTAAGAAAGCGAAGTACATCGGTATCCCAACAACTTCAGGTACTGGTTCAGAAGTAACACCATTTGCCGTTATCTCTGATAAGAAAAACAACCGCAAATACCCATTGGCTGACTACTCATTGACACCGACTATTGCCATTGTTGACCCTGCTTTGGTTGAATCAGTTCCAGACTTTATCGCTGCTGATACAGGTATGGATGTCTTGACTCACGCGACTGAAGCCTATACTTCAAACTTCGCTAACGACTATACAGATGGTATTGCGCTTCAAACAATCAAACTTGTCTTTGAATGGTTGGAAAAATCTGTTAAGACAGCTGACCCAGAAGCTCGTGAGAAAATGCACAACGCGTCTACAATGGCTGGTATGGCCTTCGCCAATGCCTTCCTTGGTATGAGCCACTCAATGGCCCACAAGATTGGTGGTGTTCACCACACTGTTCACGGACGTACAAATGCTATCTTGCTTCCATATGTTATCCGTTACAACGGAACTCGTCCATCTAAGACAACTACATGGCCTAAGTACAACTATTGGAAAGCTGATGAGAAATTCCAAGACATCGCGAAAATGCTTGGCTTGCCTCACTCAACTCCAGAAGAAGCAGTTGAAGCATACGCTAAAGCTGTTTACGAACTTGGTGTTGCAGTAGGTATCAAGATGAACTTCAAGGATCAAGGAATTGATGAAAAAGCTTGGAAAGACAGCTTGCATGAAATTGCTTTGCTTGCTTATGAAGACCAATGTTCTCCTGCAAATCCACGCTTGCCAATGGTAGCTGACATGGAAGAAATCATGGCAGATGCTTACTATGGTTATGCAGAACGTCCAGGACGTCGTAAATAATCGTTTATCAGCCTAGAGGCAGGAATTTCCTGTCTCTTTTTTTGTAATTCTATTTGAAAAATGGTATAATCATCGCATATATTTGTTTGAAAATCAAATCTTTTATAATCATGCGAGGAGCAAATGAACAAGACAAATGACTTAGGGGATAAAGTGCGACTTTTAAGAGAAGAGAAAGGACTTAATCGCCCTGTTTTTTGTGGAGATGAGTCAGAACTGTCAGTCCGTCAGTTAGTGCGCATCGAAAAAGGAGAATTTCGTCCTACGATAAAAACACTAGAATATATAGCGAATAGACTAGATATTCCATCCTATGTCTTGATGCCAGACTATAAGGAATTACCTAAACGTTACCAAGAATTAAAATACTTTCTTCTTCATCATCCTGACTATGGGGACAAAGAGTTGCAGGAACAGAAGGAAGAATATTTTGATGAGATTTTTGAATATTTTTATGATGATTTGCCACGTGATGAGAAAGTGCTAGTAGATTGTCTTCAAGCCATAGATGCAGTAAGAGCAACTAGTAATTCCTTGTATGGTGAAAGTGTGCTTAAAAATGGTCTGCAGGACTTACTATCCATAGATGTATATAAAGCGGAGGATCTATTGAGACTGAGGTTGTATTTTGCATGTAACTTAATGGATGGTTTGAAAGCGGGTGAAATAAAAGAATCTGAGTATGAGAATATTCTTTATTTTCATGAGAAACTAAGTTCGCAGATTGATAAGATAGAGTTCGATTGTTTAGGTTTACTTAGAGATTCCTTACTAGCTTCTTTAACTTGTATAGAGATTATGGGATTGCTTCATTATTTTAAGAGGGCAGTCGAGACCTTAAATAAAATAGGGCAAAAAACACGAGATTTTCAAAAACAACCGATTGTCTTGATGCTTGAGTGGAAATATTATATTCAGACGGATTATGAAACAGCCAAACAAAAGTATGAAGAAGCAAAAATGATGGCAAGGATGTTTGGCAATGAGAAGTTACTCGTTAGTTTAGATAATGAATGGGCCGAGGATCTAGAAAGATATCGTTAAAGAGTTTATAGGAGTGACATTTCTGTCATTGGAGAAATGTCGCTTTTTTGTTAAAATGAATTTTACTTGATATACATCCAGAAGCAAACTAGGGAATAGAGAGAAAGTTCTAAGTAGTAGACTTAAAGGGTAAATCAGCGCTGATGTAGTTTGAAGGATTTTCTATAATTATGATGTATGAAGATAACAGTTTTAAATAAGGGGGAAAGAATGTCCATTTTATCCATTAAAAATATTTCAAAGTTTTACACTTTGGACGGTAAACATCAAGAGCAGGCTCTAAGAAATATTAACCTGCAGATTGCAAAAGGTAAAATTACAGCGATTTACGGGCCGTCAGGTTGTGGCAAAACTAGCTTGCTAAACATTATCAGTGGTCTAGATAGACAATATGAAGGAGTTTTAGAATTTAAAGGGGAATCCCTCCGTGACTTATCAGAGATTGAACTAACTCAATTTCGTAAAGATAAGATTGGATTTGTGTTTCAAAACTTTAACCTCATTCCTCATCAGTCTGTCTTGGACAATGTCAAGCTACCTCTCTATGTCAAAGACTTATCTGACAGGGAGATGACAATGATTGCAAAGGAGCAATTAAGTAACTTGGGCATGGAGTCTTTTATGGCTAAAAATGTTAAACAGCTTTCTGGCGGGCAAAAGCAACGCGTAGCAATAGCGCGTGCCTTGGTAAATCAACCAGATATGATTGTAGCCGATGAGCCAACGGGTTCGCTGGATTCTCAATCCCAAGAAATGGTATTAGAAGTGTTCAAAAATTTAGCCCAAACAGGGAAAACAGTGTTGATTGTAACCCATAATCCAGAGGTTGCCGAATATGCAGATGTGATTATCAGAATGAAGGATGGTGAAGTCGTTGAAGAAGTCAAAAAATAAAGGATTATCATTGAAAAACAAATTCAAACTTTCTTTAAATAACTTTCTGGAAAGAAAGTGGCGTAACCTATTGATTGCGCTAGCAACCTCAATCGGTTTTGTAGGAGTCTTAATTTCTTTCGGATTGGGAAATGCCTTGATTTCGATGATTGATGAAAATACGAATGGAGGTCAAATCCCTTCTCAAGTTCAGATTGCTTTAAACACAAAAAATATTGGACGAGGCTTTTTGAACCAAGATGATAAGAACTATATCACGGATACAGTTGGGAAAGAAGCTATTAAATATTTGGAGAGTCCTTTTGGGATGAACATGTCAAATATTACTATAGATGGGCAAGAAATGGATCTGAGTCAAACGATGCCTTCTTATGCTCAAGTAGTGAGTCTCTATGAGGATACAAGTATTTCTGTTAGTAGTAATGAAAAGGACAAAGTGGTAGCTGGATCCCTCTATACTGATACAAATGAACAGGGATTAACGATTCCAATCAGTTTACTAAAAAATTGGAATGAACAGACAGGAAACAATCTGACAGCTAGTGATGTTATTGGCAAATCAGTCTCAGCAAGTATTGTAGAAAATGCTGCCGAAGCTAGCAAGACTGCTCAATTTCAAACGAAGATTGTGCGTGTAATCAATGATGAAGATGACATGGAGGACAGCAACAGTTTTATGCCGTCTAACCAAATGGAAACGATTTTGAAAGAAGCTGGATTTACAAAAGCTGTATCTTATTTTATCTTGGAACTCAAAGATCCATCACAGACAAAAGCGGTAACAGAAGAATTGCAAAAAAATAAGAAGTATACTGTTCTTTCTCAACAGAAGGTTCTTGATATTGTGATTACCTTTATTCGTGTCATTCAGGGATTGTTGATTGTGCTTTCATCACAAGCTATTGTGGTAGCAGCGGTCATGATTGGTATCATTATTTACATCAATATCATGCAACGTTCTAAGGAAATAGGTGTCATGAAGGCAGTTGGTTATCAAAATCGTGATGTCAAAGGAATTTTTATTTACGAGGCTATCTGGATTGTAGGCGTTGCCTTGTTGCTGGCATTTTTGGTTGCACAAGGGGTGGGAAGTTTGGCGAATGCGGTTGTAAATCACTTTTATCCATCCATCACGAAGGTTTTTGAATTAAATCTTCTATCTATTTTAGGAACTCTAGCTTTCGCTCTATTACTTGGTTATGTCTCAGCCTACTTCCCAGCACGTAAAATTAGTAAAATGGATCCTGTAGAATCGCTACGATATGAATAGTAAGGGAGTTCTTGATTTATAGCCTTAAAAAGAAACTGACATAGAAAAACAATGCCCGTACTTGCAATTAAAGTTAAATAGTTATATAATAGGTTTGTTGAAAGGTGATTTGTAGTGATTCAAGTTACTCTTTTCACAATAAAAATTTCATGATTTTCATAAGGAGGAAATCACTAATGGTAGTTAAAGTTGGTATTAACGGTTTCGGACGTATCGGTCGTCTTGCTTTCCGTCGTATCCAAAACGTAGAAGGAGTTGAAGTTACACGCATCAACGACCTTACAGATCCAGTTATGCTTGCACACTTGTTGAAATACGACACAACTCAAGGTCGTTTCGACGGTACTGTTGAAGTTAAAGAAGGTGGATTCGAAGTTAACGGTAAATTCGTTAAAGTTTCTGCTGAACGTGATCCAGAACAAATCGACTGGGCTACTGACGGTGTAGAAATCGTTCTTGAAGCTACTGGTTTCTTTGCTAAGAAAGAAGCAGCTGAGAAACACCTTAAAGGTGGAGCTAAAAAAGTTGTTATCACTGCTCCTGGTGGAAACGACGTTAAAACAGTTGTATTCAACACTAACCACGACGTTCTTGACGGTACTGAAACAGTTATCTCAGGTGCTTCATGTACTACAAACTGCTTGGCTCCAATGGCTAAAGCTCTTCAAGACAACTTTGGTGTTGTTGAAGGATTGATGACTACTATCCACGCTTACACTGGTGACCAAATGATCCTTGACGGACCACACCGTGGTGGTGACCTTCGTCGTGCTCGCGCTGGTGCTGCAAACATCGTTCCTAACTCAACTGGTGCTGCAAAAGCTATCGGTCTTGTAATCCCAGAATTGAACGGTAAACTTGACGGATCTGCACAACGCGTTCCAACTCCAACTGGATCAGTTACTGAATTGGTAGCTGTTCTTGAAAAGAACGTTACTGTTGATGAAGTGAACGCAGCTATGAAAGCAGCTTCAAACGAATCATACGGTTACACAGAAGATCCAATCGTATCTTCAGATATCGTAGGTATGTCTTACGGTTCATTGTTTGACGCAACTCAAACTAAAGTTCTTGACGTTGACGGTAAACAATTGGTTAAAGTTGTATCATGGTACGACAACGAAATGTCATACACTGCACAACTTGTTCGTACTCTTGAATACTTCGCAAAAATCGCTAAATAATTCTTGAGTCGATAAAAAGCAAGGCCTCTGGTCTTGCTTTTTAAATATTAAAAAATGGATGACACAATCATCCATCCTTTTTTAATTCTTTTTCAAAAGTATCTGAAAATGCATTGAAGCTTAATCTCTCTAATGTAAGTGGATGGGTAAAGGAAAGTCGAAAGGCATGAAGCATAAGCCGACTTGATTTTGATTTACTATTATAGAGAGGGTCACCTAGGATCGGGAAGTTATGATGCGAAAGGTGCACACGAATCTGATGGGTTCGCCCTGTCTTTAGTTTGCAACGAACCAAGGAAGTTTTGTTTGGGAATTGCTTTAATCTGCTTACATGTGTTTCAGCATATTGCCCATTTTTTGTATCAACTATTCGTTTTCTGCGGTCATGGCGATCACGTCCGATTTTGTCCCTGAAAACAAGCTCTTTGCTGTTGATATGTCCGTCGACCTGTGCCCAATATTCCCTAGAAATCTCTTTTTTCTCCAGTAAGCGATTGAGAATAGGCAGGATAAAAGGATTTTTGGCAAAGAGAACCAAGCCACTGGTTTCCATGTCCAGACGATGAACGACATAGCAGGTTTGGCCAACATAGGCACTGACATGGTTAAGAAGGGCGATTTCGTTTGGCTGATTACCATGCGTTTTCATCCCCTCTGGCTTGTTCACAATAACTAAGTGTTGATCTTGATAAACTTCCTGAACGAGGTTTGGGTTGCCCCAAGGAATTTCTCTTTCGGGATAATCTTCCTCGTCAAAAGTTAACTGGCAAACATCTCCAGGATTTACGATTTCGTTCCAGTGAACTTCTTCTTGATTTATCAAAATATGTTTCTTGATTCTCAAAAAATGACGGATTTTTCTAGGGATGAGGAGCTGTTCCTCAAGTAATTGCTTTACCGTCATTTGAGGTAGAGAGTCTGGTAATGTAAATGTGAATTGCATACAGATATTGTAACAAAAAAAGCCCTATTTGGATAGGAAATAGCTAAATTCTTGTCTTCCTATGATGAAGATGATAAAATAAACGCATGAAATTAGATAAATTATTTGAGAAATTTCTTTCTCTTTTTAAAAAAGAAACAAGTGAACTAGAGGACTCTGATTCTACTAGCTTACGTCGCTCTCGTAGTGATCGAAAAAAATTAGCCCAAGTGGGTCCGATTCGAAAATTCTGGCGTCGCTATCATCTAACAAAGATTGTCCTTATACTAGGTTTGAGTGCGAGCTTGCTAGTTGGAACCTATTTGTTTGCTGTAGCCAAGTCAACCAATGTCAATGATTTGCAAAATGCCTTGAAAACTCGAACACTCATTTTTGACCGTGAAGAAAAGGAGGCAGGTGCCTTGTCTGGTCAAAAAGGAACTTATGTTGAATTGACTGATATCAGTAAAAATTTGCAGAATGCCGTTATTGCGACAGAAGACCGTTCTTTCTATAAAAATGACGGGATTAACTATGGTCGTTTCTTCTTGGCTATTGTCACTGCTGGACGTTCAGGTGGTGGCTCTACCATTACCCAACAGCTGGCTAAAAACGCCTATTTGTCGCAGGATCAAACTGTTGAGAGAAAAGCGAAAGAATTTTTCCTTGCCTTAGAATTAACAAAAAAATATAGTAAGGATCAAATTTTAACCATGTACCTTAATAACGCTTATTTTGGAAATGGTGTGTGGGGTGTAGAAGATGCGAGTAAGAAATACTTTGGAGTTTCTGCGTCAGAAGTGAGTTTGGATCAAGCTGCGACTCTGGCAGGGATGCTCAAGGGGCCGGAACTGTATAATCCCTTGAATTCCGTAGAAGATTCTACCAATCGGCGCGATACTGTCTTGCAGAATATGGTTGCAGCAGGATATATTGATAAAAATCAAGAAACCGAAGCTGCAGAAGTTGATATGACTTCGCAATTGCACGATAAGTATGAAGGAAAAATCTCAGATTATCGCTATCCTTCTTACTTTGATGCGGTGGTTAATGAAGCTGTTTCCAAGTATAATCTAACAGAGGAAGAGATTGTCAATAATGGCTATCGCATTTACACAGAGCTGGACCAAAATTACCAAGCAAATATGCAGGTTGTTTATGAAAACACATCGTTATTTCCGAGGGCAGAGGATGGAACATTTGCTCAATCAGGAAGTGTAGCTCTCGAACCGAAAACAGGGGGAGTTCGTGGAGTTGTCGGTCAAGTTGCTGGCAATGATAAAACTGGATTCCGGAATTTCAACTATGCAACTCAATCAAAACGTAGCCCTGGTTCTACAATCAAGCCTTTAGTTGTTTATACGCCAGCAGTTGAAGCAGGCTGGGCTTTGAATAAGCAGTTGGATAACCATACCATGCAGTACGACAGCTATAAAGTTGATAACTATGCAGGAATCAAAACGAGTCGAGAAGTTCCTATGTATCAAGCCTTGGCAGAATCGCTTAATCTACCTGCTGTTGCCACTGTTAATGATTTGGGCGTCGACAAGGCTTTTGAGGCAGGCGAAAAATTCGGGCTCAACATGGAAAAGGTCGACCGTGTTCTTGGTGTCGCCTTGGGAAGTGGTGTCGAAACCAATCCTCTGCAAATGGCTCAAGCATATGCTGCCTTTGCAAATGAAGGTTTAATGCCTGAAGCTCATTTTATTAGTAGAATTGAAAATGCTAGTGGACAAGTTATTGCAAGCCATAAAAATTCACAAAAACGGGTGATTGATAAGTCTGTAGCTGATAAGATGACCAGTATGATGTTGGGGACATTCACCAACGGTACCGGTATTAGTTCATCGCCTGCAGATTATGTAATGGCAGGAAAAACTGGTACAACTGAAGCGGTTTTCAATCCAGAATATACAAGTGATCAGTGGGTAATTGGTTATACACCGGATGTAGTGATTAGTCACTGGCTTGGTTTCCCGACGACTGATGAAAATCACTATCTAGCTGGCTCTACTTCAAACGGTGCAGCCCATGTCTTTAGAAACATTGCCAATACCATTTTACCTTATACGCCAGGAAGTACCTTTACGGTTGAAAATGCTTATAAGCAAAATGGAATTGCACCAGCCAATACAAGAAATCAAGTGCAGAGTAATGAAACGAATCAGACGGATGATACCCTTTCTGATATTAGAAGTCGTGCGCAAAATCTGGTAGATGAGGCCAGTCGTGCTATCTCGGATGCTAAAATTAAGGAAAAGGCTCAAACGATATGGGATTCGGTAGTCAATCTATTTCGTTAAGATGCTTGTCAAAGCCTAGCTTTCTTGTTATAATAGATAAGATGGAGGCGTTATGGCACTAAAAAAAGCAAGCCTAGCTTGTGCGGTTTGTGGTTCGAGAAACTATTCAATAAAGATCAGCGGAAACCCCAAGCCAACACGACTAGAAGTAAATAAATTTTGTAAACATTGTGGTAAGCACACTATACATAGAGAAACGAGATAGGAGAGAGCGATGCGTTTTATTGGAGATATTTTTAGACTTCTTAAAGACACAACATGGCCAACTCGCAAGGAAAGCTGGAGAGATTTTCGTTCTATCATGGAATACACAGCTTTCTTTGTAGTAATTATTTACATTTTTGACCAGTTGATTGTTTCAGGTTTGATTCGATTTATTAACATTTTTTAGAAGGCTAGTGGAGTTGTTTACACTAGAGATCTTCTATTATGAAAGGAAATATCATGGATAGTTTTGATAAAGGGTGGTTTGTTTTACAAACTTATTCTGGTTATGAAAATAAGGTAAAAGAAAATCTATTACAACGTGCACAAACCTACAATATGTTGGATAACATTCTACGTGTTGAAATTCCAACACAAACAGTGCAAGTTGAAAAAAATGGAAAGAGAAAAGAAGTAGAAGAAAATCGCTTTCCAGGTTATGTTCTTGTAGAAATGGTCATGACAGATGAAGCTTGGTTTGTTGTTCGAAATACTCCGAACGTTACAGGATTCGTTGGATCTCACGGGAACAGATCAAAACCAACTCCATTATTGGAACAAGAAATTCGTGACATTTTGGTATCTATGGGACAAACTGTTCAAGAATTTGATTTCGATGTTGAGGTTGGTCAAACTGTACGTATTATTGATGGTGCTTTTGCAGACTACACTGGTAAGATTACAGAGATTGATAACAATAAAGTGAAGATGATTATCACTATGTTTGGTAATGACACAGTTGCAGAAGTAAACCTAAACCAAATTGCAGAATTATAACCCTGAGAGAGGCAAGTCCTCTCTTTTTTGTGCAGTTTAGACGGTGTAGAGAGCAGAATGGGGGCAATGGGACAAAAGTGTTTCTGAATCTGTTAAACTGTATCTAGAAAGGGGAAGATTATGCTTAAAGAATTGTATGAAGAAGTCCAGGGAATTGTATATAAGTGTAGAAATGAATATTACCTTCATTTATGGGAGTTATCTGATTGGGAGCAAGAGGGTATGATTTGCTTACATGAATTGATTAGTAGAGAAGAAGGAATAATAGAAGATATTCCTCGTTTAAGGAAATATTTTAAGACTAAGTTCCGGAATCGGATTTTAGATTATATCCGTAAACAAGAAAGTCAAAAACGAAGATATGATAAAGAATCGTATGAAGAAGTAGGTGAGATCAGTCATCGAGTAAGCGAGGGAGGTCTGTGGCTAGATGATTATTATCTCTTTCATGAAACATTAAAAGATTATAGAAGTAAACAAACTAAAGAGCAACAAGAAGAGTTAGAACGCGTCTTAAGAAATGAACGATTCCGAGGTCGTCAAAGAGTGTTAAGAGACTTACGTATTGTGTTTAAAGAGTTTGATATCCGTGCTCATTAGGAATTCATGCAAAAAAGTAAAAAAGTTTAAAAAAGTAGTTGACAAAAAACAAAAAGGCTGTATAATAGTAAGAGTTGAAAATAACAACTCTGGTCCGTTGGTCAAGGGGTTAAGAC